>JBAVUZ010000086.1:0-5221 GCA_049697035.1 Candidatus Angelobacter sp.
GATCCGGGCAGCGCCAAGGCACGCAAGCTGGCGGAGCGCTGGTCAGGTTTTACTCGCGGATTCACCGGCGGCGATCCCGAAGTGCAGAAAGGTCTGAACAAGCTCTACGCTGACCCGGGAGGCTGGCCCGCCAGCTTTAAGAAGCCATGGAGCGACGATGTGGAGGCGTTTATCAAGAAGGCCATGGCTGCGCATAAAACCTCATGCACGTAAGCGCAGAAGCCGAGGAAATCAGGTCACAAGAGAGGTTTCGATTCCTTCACCGCCGCAATGTCGGCGAAGGAGTTCGCCGGCGCGGCTCACCCGGTGCTCAAGCCCTTCAGGACCTGTAAATGAGAACACAACCATCAGGACATTTCGGGTCTCCAGTCTGACCATCGCTCGTTCCGAGTCGCTGGTGGGGCTGCCGAACGGGCCTGCAGCGTCGGCAAAGACCGGCAAGCTTTCAATGTTGATCAGGTCTTTGCCGATTCCTTTATAGCTTTCACCCACGGATCCAATCCGCAGTTCGATTGGCGGCGTAATCTTTTCCAGATCGTATGTTCCTGCGGGATTCAGCGATTCGAGCGAAACCAGGTTGTTGATGTCCACCACGCTGTTGATTTGATAAAGCCCTTTGCCGGAAAGCACGCGACGCAAAAGCGCTTCTGCCGATCCACGATAACGCGAAGGATCCTTGCCCAGCGCTTTGTACGCTTGGCGCATGGCGGCGATTTGCGGAGTGGAGTTGATCTGGTCAGGTTTGATCGAGGCGGTCAGGTGGGCAAGATGCTGATCGATTTCCCGCCAGAGAGCTTCGTTGTGCTTTTCGACTTTGACATCGGCAGAGAGGCAGCCAACTACAAGATCGGGCGCAAGCGCATTGAGCGCAGGATGGATGGAAATTTGAGGCGGCATTCGCAGATGATTTTACTCGGAGAAAGGGTCACAGGAATGACGCAGAAAGTGTCCTTCTTCGAGAAAAAGCTAAAGGCTAAGAGCTAAGAGCCAACCGCTGGTTTTTTACGCCAAATTCAGCGCCCGCTTAAACGTCCCGCGCTCTTTCTGGATCTTTTCCTGCAGCAGCGTAATCGCGTAAATCAACTGCTCAGGCCGCGGCGGGCAGCCGGGCACATAGATATCGACAGGGATGACCTGATTCACGCCCTGAACCAGTGCGTAATTGTTGAATACGCCTCCCGAGGTTGCGCAGGCGCCCATGGAGATCACCCACTTGGGTTCAGGCATCTGCTCCCATAGCTGGCGGATCACCGGCGCCATCTTCTGCGAGACGCGGCCAGCAATAATCCTGAGGTCAGACTGGCGCGGCGAGGGGCGAAACACCTCAGCGCCGAAGCGCGCAACGTCGAAACGCGAAGCGCCCATGGCCATCATCTCAATGGCGCAGCAGGCCAGGCCAAACGTCATGGGCCAGATGGAGCTTTTGCGCATCCAGTTCACCACGTTATCGAGCGAGGTAAGAATCACGCCTTGCGGCTGCTCGTTGCCGAACAGCACATTCTTCAGATGCTGGGCATCGTCAGGGTTGCCGGCCGTGTTCTCATAGCGCTTGGTGAACAATTCGCGCTCGACTTTTGGATCGACTAGGTGATCGCTCATGACATCTCCATTTTAAATGGATGCGCGCTGGATGGGAAGGATGGCCTTTTTCAGAGCCGCCAATTCGTGAAGCCAGGTCGCGAACCCAAAATACCTGCCGTATAATCCCCCGCATGAAAGAGAAAGACGAGTCTGTTTGCTCCCGTAGAACATTTGTCAAAAGCTTATCCGCAACTGCCGTTGCTTTAATGAGTGGTGTTGGCAACACGAGATCCATGGAGAGGCCCGCCGCCGGTGCGTCTGCGGCAGACACCACATGGCTCAGCCTCACCGAGGCTTCTCATCTCATTCGGGACAAGAAGGTTTCCCCGGTGGAATTGACTCAAAGCTGTTT
The DNA here is from genome assembly GCA_049697035.1 of Candidatus Angelobacter sp. Classification (GTDB taxonomy): domain Bacteria; phylum Acidobacteriota; class Terriglobia; order Terriglobales; family Acidobacteriaceae; genus Angelobacter. Next base: position 1,934 of record JBAVUZ010000086.1, read on the forward strand.
GAACCGCATTGAACGACTCAATCCAAGCCTGAATGCATTCATCACGGTCACCGCGGAGTCAGCGCTGGCACGTGCGCACGAAGCGGAAACTGAAATCCAGGGCGGCCACTGGCGTGGACCTCTGCACGGCGTTCCCATCGCGCTCAAGGACCTGTTTGATACCGCCGGAGTTCGCACCACAGCAGCCAGCGAACTATTCAAAGACAGAGTTCCCACGCAGGATGGCGAAATCGTACGGCGGCTGAAAGATGCGGGCGCCGTGCTGCTGGGCAAGCTGAACATGCATGAGTTCGCCTATGGCGGCAGCACGGTCATCAGCTATTACGGTCCGGTGCACAATCCATGGTCGCTCGACCACGAGGCAGGCGGTTCATCTTCAGGTTCAGCCGTTGCCTTAGCTGCTGGGCTTTGCTATGGCTCGGTAGGCTCAGACACTGGCGGATCGATCCGTCAGCCATCGGCATATTGTGGGACGGTTGGATTGAAGCCGACGTATGGGCGCGTGAGCACGCGGGGCGTGATTCCTCTCTCCTGGCTCTATGACCACGTTGGTCCCATGACCCGCTCTGTGGCCGATGCCGCAGCTATGCTGCAAGTATTAGCAGGCTACGATCCTGATGATGCTAACAGCGCAGATCAGCCAGTACCTGACTACACGGCTGCGCTTACCCAAAGTGGACGGCTGCGCGTTGGTGTCCCTCGTGCCTATTTTTACGAAGGGCTGCATCCCGAGATTGAGAGCGCGATGAATGCCGCACTAAAAGTGATCGGCAAGCTGGCAGCGAGCGTGCGCGATATTGAAATGCCGGCCAGCAATGACACTACGATTCTGCGCGCAGAAGCCTACGCTTATCACGCGGAATACGTAAAAAAGAGTCCGGAGCTTTACCAACCGGAGACACTCAGGAGAATCCGCGCGGGCGAGGATGTGACCACCGCAACATACATTCAGGCCAGACGCCAGGTGGACCAGTATCGGCACAACATCCGCAAAGTGTTTGAGATCGTGGACCTCTTGGTCACGCCCACAACTCCGGTGCTTCCATTCACAATTTCAGAACTGCTGGCTGATATGGAGAACCTCCGCACAAAAGAGATTCTGACGTTGCGCAATACGAGGCCTTTCAACATCCTTGGATTGCCGTCCATCTCCGTGCCGTGCGGCTTCACCAAGTCTGGACTGCCAATCGGCCTCCAGATCAGCGGGGCACCATGGGCTGAAGCCAATGTTCTTCGGATGGCGAATGCTTTTGAACAGCAGACTGAGTGGCACAAGAAGCGGCCAAAAGTCGACGCATGAGGGCCGTCGCTTGTCCCATGAAGCGGCAACTCGATTAAGATAACATCCATGGGTTCGCACAATTCCCGCATTCTTGACCAGTTCACACGGCAAGCCGCGCCGTTTGCCGCCGCCGCGCCCATCCGCAATCAAGAAGCACTGAATCACATTGTGCAGTGGTCCGGTGCTGGCGCGGAAGACACGGTCCTGGATGTGGCTTGCGGGCCCGGTCTGCTGGCTTGCGCTTTCGCTCGCGTGGCGAAGCACGTTACGGGCATCGACATGACGCCAGCCATGCTCGAACAAGCGCGCAGAACGCAGCAGGAACAAGGTCTCAAGAACCTAAGCTGGCAGCAAGGCGATGTCTATTCTCTTCCCTTCCCTGACGCGCAGTCTTCCATCGTCAGCTCGCGTTTTGTCTTCCATCACCTGCAAGACCCTGCGGCTGCGCTCCAGGAGATGAAACGAGTATGCAAGGCCGGCGGAAAAATTGTGGTGGCGGATATGGCTCCGCAACCGGCTAAAGCCGACGCGCTCAACGCCGCTGAGTTGCTACGCGATCCTTCCCACGTGCGCGCACTTCCCCTGGACGAACTGCTTGACCTGTTTGAGCAGGCTGGATTGAACGCGCCACAAATCAACAGCTATCGCATGGAAGGCGAGCTTGTAGATCTGCTCGTTCGCTCTTTTCCCAATGCAGGCGACGCCGATCGCGTGCGCAGGATTTATGCCGAATCAATCTCTGACAACACGCTTGATCTCAACACTCGCCAGACCGATGGAACAATCTATTACAGTCTGCCGGTGGCTGTGCTGGTAGCGCGGAAAAGCAATTAGCAATTAGCAGTTAGTGAGTGCTATCGGGGGCTAAACACCAGTAAACGACCAAACCTGGCACCGTCGTTTTGTCTCCCTTTCTCATGCCCTGATGAATCCTGCACATTTCCGCCATCATCCAAAGACCTCTCATGCATGTCTCTGAAATCTGGCGCTATCCGGTCAAGAGTCTCAAAGGCGAACGGCTGAACGAAACAGAAATTACCCAGTTCGGGATACCCGGTGATCGCCAGATCGCGGTGATACGAACCATCAATGGAAGATTTCTGACCTCGCGGTCGCGGCCAAAGCTGCTCGGCCTGCAAGGCTCCATCAACGCGGATGGCGTACCTACAATTAATGGCCATCTCTGGGACTCAACTGAAGCCCTGCAACTTGTTCGCGAAGCCGCCGGCGAACCGGTAACGTTACGTCAAATCCTGGCGCCGCAGGCCTTTGACGTTCTGCCACTGCTAGTCGCAACCGACGGCGCCGCACGCTACCTGAATATTGACCATCGCCGCCTGCGCCCTAACATTCTTCTTGCCGATGTCCCAGACCTGGAAGAGCGCAACTGGCCGGGACGAGTCATTGCCATTGGCGACGTGCGCATTCACGCCGAGAAACTCCGCGATCGCTGCGTGATGACCACTTTTGATCCCGATACTCAGGCACAAGATCCATCTGTGTTATTACGCATCATCAGTGAACTCGATGGCAGCACTGCGCTCGATAGCTCCATCTTTACTCCGGGCAAAATTCGCGTGGGCGACGCGGCACATATCATCGAGCACGAATGAATGACCGCTAATCAAAAACTTTCAGCTTCGGCCACGCATCACGCAGGTTCGCCTTCAGCCCGCGGCAAAGATAAATATCAAAGTATTCGTCACGGCGCGCGTAAGGATGCTCCACGTGCCCCACGACTTCAACACTCTGAAACAACTCTGGCTCATTCCGGCCATCACTGCGCAAAATAATCATGGTGCTGCCGTCATAGTTGCCCGGCCCCCATATCCAATAACTGTTGTGTTTGCTGATAGCTTGAGGCAGCCCGTAGCGCGGACCATAAAAATCCACTGCCGCGGCCTCGCCCCAGCCATTCGAGAAAATCGCTGTCCGCGCTCGCTCTTCCGGCGGAAGACTGTTGTAAACCCTGGCGACCTTCTCCACCATCTCCTGCCAGCCAAACT
>JBAVUZ010000087.1:0-8044 GCA_049697035.1 Candidatus Angelobacter sp.
CTTCTGGTCTCCCGCTCAGCTTCCAGGTGCTCGATTCAGGCAAGCCCGCTCGCGGAGCGGAGATCGTGGTGCGCGGGGTGGTTGCGTCCGACGGACTGGAGTTAGCGCGCGGTGTGGCGGATGCCTCCGGCGCGGCAGCGCTTTCCATCGCCTTGACTGAAGACGTGCTGAATCGCGGCGCGGTCATGGTTCAGGCCACGCGGAATGGAAAATCGGTAACGCGGAAACTCAGGGTGAAGCGCTAGCACAATTGGTAATTGGGTGCTTTGGTAATTGAGTAATTTGTTCCAAAATGAATCTGGTCAAGGACTTCTTGCGGGGCATTCGATGTGTTATCCCGCTCCAATGATTTATCCTTACCCTCGTGCCAGACAAACCAGCCAAGTTGGAAATTCCTGACTGTGACGCAATCGTTGTTGGCTCGGGGCCAAACGGTCTGGCAGCGGCGATTCGTCTGTCCCAACGCGGCAAGCGGGTAGTCGTTCTGGAAGGCGCTAGCGCTCCCGGCGGAGGCGTCCGCTCTGCGGAACTGACGCTGCCCGGGTTTACCCACGATATTTGTTCTACGATTTACGCCATGGTTGCGTGCTCGCCTTTTCTGCGCGAGCTGCCACTGGATCAGCACGGACTGGAATGGGCATTCCCGCCCGCGTCTTTGGCTCATCCTTTGGATGATGGCTCGGCCGTGCTGCTGCACAAGTCGGTGGACGAGACCGCGCGATCTCTGGGCGCTGATGGCGACGGCTATCGACGGCTCATGGATGATCTGGTAGCGCGCTGGCAGGACCTCTTGCAGGATGTGTTTGCGCCACCGGGAATCCCAAAGCACCCGGTTTTCTTTGCCAAGTTTGGTCTGAGGGCGGGCCGTCCCGCAACGTCATTGGCGCGTGCTTATTTCAAAACCGAGCGAGGACGCGCGTTGTTCGCCGGCTTGGCGGCGCATTCCGTGCTGCCGCTGGAAAAACTCACCACGTCTGCGGTAGCTCTTGTGCTGTCCGTCGCTGGCCATGCCGCCGGATGGCCTTTTGCGCGGGGAGGATCTCAGCAGCTTACGGCTGCGATGGTCAAATATCTGGAATCACTGGGCGGCCGGGTGATGACGAACTGCTATGTGGAATCGTTGGAGCAGTTGCCCCCCGCGCGAGCAATCCTGCTGGATGTGACGCCGCGGCAGCTAATCTGCATGGCCGGCGCCAAGCTGCCGGGTTCTTACCGGCGCAACCTGCAGAATTTTAAGTATGGTCCCGGCGTTTACAAGCTGGATTGGGCTTTGCACCAGCCCGTCCCATGGCGTGCGAAAGAATGCGCGCAAGCTGGTACTGTGCACCTGGCTGGAACGCTGGACGAGATTAGTGATTCGGAACGGCAGCCATGGCAAGGCAAGGTTTCTGACCGTCCCTATGTTCTCTTTACTCAAGCCAGCTTGTTTGATGGCTCCCGCGCTCCTGCAGGGAAGCACACGGCGTGGGGTTACTGCCATGTGCCCAACGGATTTACCGGCAACGTGACCGAGGCGATTGAAAACCAGGTGGAACGTTTCGCTCCCGGATTCAAGGATTGCATCGCCGCGCGGTCTGTCATGGGGCCGGCGGACATGGAACGGCACAATCCTAACCTGATCGGAGGAGACATCGGCGGCGGCGCGGTTTACCTGAGCCAGATGTTTTTGCGTCCCACGGCCAGCCTGTATCGCACACCGCTCGATGGCGTCTTTCTCTGTTCTTCTTCAACACCGCCTGCGCCGGGGGTGCATGGCATGTGCGGGTACTTTGCCGCCGAAGCGGCGCTCAAACGCTTTGCTTAAAGACCTTCCCGGGTGCCGACCTGATGCATTACTAAAGGTGATTCCCTGATTCGCGAAGTGATTGCCTTTTCAATGTGAATGAAGTACTTTTCCGATTGCATAACCCCAAAAATACCAGTCAACCACGGGCGGAAGCCGAGAGAGGTATAAATGTTTTGTTTTAAGTGTGGGGCTTCCATGCCCGAAGATGCCACAGTTTGTCCGCAATGCGCAACGCCAGTGCAAGCAGTGCCCACGCCTCCGCCGCCTCCGCAACAGCCCAGCACGCCCAACCCGGCATCGACATCGGCTTGGTTGAATGTGCCTCCTGCGCCATCGCAGCAGCCGCAGTATCCGCCGCAAGCCCAGCCTTATCGGGCGTATCAGCCGCCCAAGACCGACGGCGGCGCCATCGCCAGCATGATCCTGGGAATCGCTTCATTTGTGCTATGTCTCTCATTCCTTGCAGGAATTCCTGCCATTATTCTGGGACATATTTCACGGTCGAAGATTAAGAAGAGCATGGGACGATTGCAGGGCGATGGCCTGGCTTTGACTGGATTGATTTTGGGCTATATCAGCCTTTTAGCCATCCCACTCATTGCTGCCATCGCCATTCCCAACCTGCTGCGCGCCAGAATTTCAGCCAATGAGGCGGGCGCCGCAAGCACCGTGCGCACCATCAATACTGCCCAGATCACGTACTCAACAACCAATCCAGACCAGGGATATGCGCGCGATCTGGCAACACTTGGTCCGGATTCGAGCAATGGGTGCAGCGGCGGCGGGACTGCGCAACACGCTTGTCTGCTGGACAGCCAACTGGGGCAGGCCAACTGTACGTCCGGCGTATGGTGCCAGAAAGGCGCTTACAAATTCACCATCAGTTCCAATTGCGCGCCAGCCCGTTTTGGGGACCAGCCGCAGGGCACTGAGAATGCCTGCACGGAATATGTGATTGTGGCCACGCCAGTCAATTCCAACGCGGGCCGACGCAGTTACTGTTCCGTATCAGATGCGGTCATCAGATATCGCTCAGGATTGCCGTTGGATACGGCTCCAACAGCCGAAGAATGCCAAGGGTGGAACCCGCTCTGATCTAAAGACCGACATAAGACGCCACTTTAGAATCCAGGTCGCAGGCAGTTCCATTTTGGGAAAAATAGCCCCCAGAGGAGGGCAATTTTCCCCTAACCTTCATTTACTAGGGCTTCCAACTAGCAGAGCTGCATCTGCTTCTAAGTGAATGGATCTAAAATGGAAGCCCTTCATCTGGCGCAGAAAACTGCGCCCGAAAATCCGAAACCTACTCTCTTTCATAAGGCCGCGCGTACTATGCCCGGGATCATTGCCGGGGCCGCAGACCTGGATCCCGCAGCGGTCCTGACGGCCACTGTGGCGGGCGCTAGTTTCGGAACCTCACTGGGCTGGGTAGTCGTGCTGTGCGTTCCCGTTCTTTTCAGCGTGTTCGCTGTCTCGTCGCGGATTGGCCAGGAGACCAAAAAGGGCCTGGTTGAGCTGATCCGGGAGCAATATGGACGCAAGATGGCCATGGTGATCGCTTTGCTGATTGTGGCGGTAAACCTGGCCATGATCGTGGGCGATATCGTTGCCGTGAGCGATAGCTGCTCTCTTCTGACAATGTCTCCGCGGCTATTTTTCCTGGCCATCGTGGGATTTACTGTCTGGTACGTGTTGATCATTGGCGATTACCAGAAGACCACTAAAGTGCTGGGCGGACTTACGCTGATCCTGATCGCTTATGTGCTGGCGGCGTATCGCGTTACCGACTCCTTCACCGCGCTGGCTAAAGACGTATTGCTCCCGCGCATGCAGGTGAATTCCGGTTACATGATGGGAGTGGTGGCGGTTTTTGGATCGCTGCTTACCCCGGACGTTATCGTATGGCAGACCAGCTCCAAGCGCGGACTGCCGGAAGGCCTGGCCAAAGCGCACGTGACGGAGTCGCACGCGGGAACGTTTGTTGCCTGCGTGATTTCACTGTCAGCCATGGTTGTGGCATCACACATGCACGTGGCCGATCCCTCAAACATGACGACGCGCGTTGCGTCAGACGCGCTGGGATCTTTGGGATTTCTAGGGACAGTGCTGTTTGCGCTGGGGATTATCGCTTCCGGAATGATTGCGCTCCCGATTCTTGTGGCGTCTTTGTGCTTCAGCGTGGCGGAAGCCGCAGGCTGGCGCTCCGGCCTTTCCATGGAGCCATGGAATGCGCGGCTTTTCTTTGTGATGATCTCCGCCACGGTCTTTCTGGCCGTGGTGATCGACTTCTTCGGCGTAAATACGGTACACGTGCTGTATTGGTCGCAGGCGCTTGCGGGCGTGGTCCTGGTGCCAATCTTTGCTTATATTCTGCTGCTTTCGAACAATTCCAAGGTCATGCGCACCATCAACAGCCGCTTTGAAAACTTCTGGCTGGGCTGCGCCGTGACAGGCATGTTGATTTCCAACTTGCTGTTTTTCTGGTTCTTAGCGAAGTAGCACTCAGCAATCAGCCAAAAAGAAACAGCGCCGCAGGTTTCCGCTGATAGGAAAGAATTAACCGCGAATCAACGCGAAAGAACGCGAATCATATTTTAGTTTTTGATTCGTATTCTTTCGCGAAATTCGCGGCTGCTTTTTTTGGCTAATGCTAATTGCGCAATCGGCAAAACCAACGGCAAAAGCAAAAAGCGAAGTAGCCAAAAGCCAAGAGCCAAAAGCCGGTTTTCTTACTTCACATCCATCAACTCAACATCGAACACCAGCGTGGCATTTGGCGGGATGGAAGAACCAAATCCGCGTGGTCCATAGCCGAGCGCCGGTGGAATTTTCAGTTGCCGCTTGCCGCCGACCTTCATCCCCGCAATGCCCTCGTCCCAGCCTTTAATGACCTGGCCTGTACCCAGATCGAATTGAATAGGCTCGCCCGCGTCGCGTGAACTATCAAATTCCTTGCCGTCCGTGAGCCAGCCGGTGTAATGCACGCTTACCTTTTTCCCTTTCTCTGCCAGTTTGCCGGTGCCTTTCTTGGTGTCCCAGTATTCCAGTCCGCTTGGCGTGGTGGTGGGCTTGCCGGTAACGGCGGTGGGGCCGTCCTTTTTGTCGGCGGCTTTGGCGGGCTTCTTGGTTTGGGCGAGCAGAGCAATCGAGAGGGTGAGCAACAGAATCAAGGCGGCTTTGTGTGGCATGGTTTCTCCTAAGTTCAAAGAGGGATGATACAGGAATGCATCGATCCTGGGCGGGCGAGGTTTTCGCTTTCGTTATATATTCGCTATAATAGGGCCCGCCGACATCGCACGAAAACGTTTACCACAAAGGACACGAAGGAACACCAAGGAAAGCTAGCCGAAGAGGGAATAGCCAAAGGCTAAGAGCCAACAGCCGCTTTATGAAATATGTGGAACTACATACCCGATCAGCCTTTTCATTTCTGGGGGGAGCGTCTGTTCCGGAGGAGCTGACGAATATCGGCGCGGCCATGAATATACCGGCTATGGCGCTGCTGGACCGCAATGGGTTTTACGGTTCGCCACGATTTCATATAAGCGCGGAAAAACTTGGCATAAAGGCCCACATCGGGGTGGAAATTTCCATTAAGGATAAAAATGCCGGTACTGCAGAGCCCGGCACTGCAGAATCAAGTTTCATAGAACCAAATTTCCTTGAACCCAGTTTTGCAGAATCAGATATGGCGGAACGAAGAAAACAAGGCCAAGAGCCAAAGGCCAAAAGCCAAGAGCCAGGAGAAATCAGACCTGTCTATTACCCACTGCTGTGCGAATCGCGTACCGGCTACCAGAACCTTTGCCGCCTGCTGACACGCACAAAGCTGCGCGTGCCCAAACATGCCGAATCCTGGGCGACGCTGGAAGAACTGGAAGAGCTTGCCACGGGAACAATCTGCCTGACCGGCGATGAAAGCGGTCCGTTGGCTCGGGCCCTTGAGAGAGGCGGCAAAGACGCTGGGCGAAAGCTGCTGGAGAGGCTGGCGGCGATCTTCGGGCCAAAAAATGTCTATGTGGAGTTGCAGCGCCATCTGGAGCGCCATCAGGAAGCTCGCAACCATGCGGCGGTAGAGCTGGCGCGGGAATTGAAGCTGCCCATGGTGGCCACCAATGGTGTTTGCTATGCCACGGCGGCCGACCGCGAGATTCTGGACGTCTTCACATGCATCAAGAACAAACGGCAACTGGTGACGGCGGGGCGGCTGCTATGCCGCAATTCCGAGCGACGCCTGCGCAAGCCAGAGCAGATGGTGCGGCTCTTTGCCGATCTGCCGGAAGCCATTGCCAATACGGTTGAGCTTTCACAGCGCCTGGAGTTCTCATTGGTAAACCTGGGCTACCAGTTTCCCCAATATCCCGTGCCGGACGGCGGACAGGAAATTGATTTTCTGCGAGCGCAGACCATGAAGGGCGCTGGCGATCGCTACAAGCCGATTACAGAACGAGTAAGCCGGCAGTTGGAGAAAGAGCTGGCGCTGATCGGCAAGCTCAAGCTTGCGGGATATTTCCTGATTGTGTGGGACATTGTGCGCTTCTGCCGCGAGAACGGAATCCTGGTGCAGGGAAGAGGCTCGGCGGCGAACAGCGCAGTGTGTTATGCGCTGGGAATTACGGCCATTGATCCGATTGGGATGGACTTGCTTTTTGAGCGCTTCCTTTCAGAAGAGCGCGGCGAGTGGCCGGACATTGATCTTGACCTGCCGAGTGGCGACGAGCGGGAAAAAGCGATCCAGTACGTCTACAAGCGCTATGGCGAACTGGGCGCAGCGATGACAGCGAACGTCTGCACTTACAGAGGACGTCTGGCTGCGCGCGAGGTGGGAAAAGTTTTTGGCTTCGATACGGAGACTCTGAACAAACTCTCAGGCCTGGTGGGCGGCTGGGAGTGGCGCGGGCCGGAAGACACATTTGATCGGCACTTCACTAACGCTGGGCTCGATCTAACGCAGGCCCGCATTTCCAAATATCTTGACCTGTGCGTGCGCGTGCAGGACCTGCCGCGGCATTTGAGCCAGCATTCCGGCGGGATGGTGGTATGCCAGGGGCAGCTTGATTCCGTGGTGCCGCTGGAGCCAGCCACCATGCCGGGACGCGTGGTGGTGCAGTGGGACAAAGATGACTGCGCCGATTTGGGCATTATCAAAGTCGACCTGCTGGGGCTGGGGATGATGGCAGTGCTGAAGGATTCAATCGGGCTGATCCGGGACCATTATCACGAAGAGGTGGACCTGGCGCATTTGCCGCAGGATTGTCCGGACATTTATGGCGTGATCCAGGGGGCGGACACGGTTGGCATGTTCCAGATTGAAAGCCGCGCGCAGATGTCGTCATTGCCGCGCAATAATCCCAAAAAATTTTATGACCTGGTGACGCAGGTGGCGTTGATTCGTCCCGGGCCGATCACCGGACAGATGACGAGCCCGTATCTGCGGCGCAGGCAAGGAAAGGAGGACGTGAGCTATCCGCATCCGTCATTGAAGCCGGTGCTGGAGCGGACGCTGGGCGTGCCACTGTTTCAGGAACAGCTTTTGAAGATGGCGATGATCTGCGCCAACTTTACCGGCGGTGAGGCAGAAGATTTGCGCCGGGCGCTGGGACACAAACGGTCAGAAAAGCGGATGAAAGAAATTGAAGTGAAGCTGCGCGCAGGGATGACCGAGAACGGCGTGACGCCAAAAGCGCAGGACGATATCGTGAAATTTATCAGCTCATTTGCGCTGTATGGCTTTCCGGAATCGCATTCGGCCAGCTTTGCCCTGATTGCCTATGCCAGCGCGTTTTTGAAAGTCCGATATCTGGCGGCTTTTACTGCGGCGCTCTTGAATAACCAACCGATGGGATTCTATTCGCCGGCAACTTTGGTGAAAGATGCGCAGCGGCATGGACTGAAAGTGAAACCAATCGACGTGAACTGTTCAGAGTGGAATTGCACGTTGGAGAACGAGGGGAACACTGCGGCCTGTTCCACACTTGTTGCGTCGGCAAGACAAGTGTCAGGGCACGATGTTAGTCGTGCCGTAAAGACGTCTTCTATCACTGCGGCTTTCGCCCCTGCCAAAGCAGATAAGAACGGCCTCGCTCTGCGGATCGGACTGCGCTACGTGCGTGGGTTGCAACTGGCTGCGGCAGAAGCGCTGGTGCAAGAACGAAAGCGTCGCCGGTTTACATCAACCGAAGACATGGCTTTGCGTGTTCCGCAACTCAGCCGTGCCAATCTGGCCATGCTGGCAAGGATCGGCGCGTTGAACCACAT
>JBAVUZ010000088.1:0-2915 GCA_049697035.1 Candidatus Angelobacter sp.
GTTCTGTCCCAGGAGCCTGCTGGCGCCGCTTCCGAGGCTTGCCGTGACGTTGAATGTGCCCGCGGGAACCTGGGCGATGCGGTAATTGCCATTTACATCCGCCGTCGTATTGAAGTTGCGGCTGAAACCTGTGGAGTCAACGTGCAGCACCACAGAAGCGCCCGCAGCCGTGGCGCCGCTGGGATTGAGTACCCTGCCGGTTACGGTGCCGACGCCGCTCAGCGTGAGGTTTTGCGTGACCTGCTGGCCCTGGGTCGAAAGCGTTACGCTTGCCTGCGCGCGCAGATTTCCCGCGCTGTCCAAGGCGTTGACCTGATACGTGTTCACCGGAACGATGTCGAACCTGAAGCTGCCGTCGGTAGCTGTGGTGGTCTGGCGGTTCACCTGGCCGCGCAGCTGCACTGAGATGTTGGGAATGGGCGTGGAGCCATCCGCGCCAAAAACCAAACCCAAAATGCTGCCCGCCGACTGCAGTTGCACAATCACGTTCGTCGTATTGCCTACGGTAACGTTTCCGGAAGTGGAGCCGCTGAGGTTGGTCCGCGGATCAACAGCCGAAACCGAGAAATTGCCGGCCAGCACGCTATTAAAGGTAAGTGTGCCATCGGCCTGCGTGGTGCCGGTCTGGCGGCCGCCAAACACCGTGCCGCTGTCAAGGTTCACTGTGGCCCCGCCGACAACGGAGTTGCTTCCGTCTTTGACCGTGATAATGACCTTGCCCACGCCGTTCATCGTGAGATTGGCTGCAACCACCTGGTCCTGAGAAGAGATGGTGGCAGTGCTGCGGGCGCGATCCCCATTCGACGGGTCCGTGGCGTCGATGGTGTAGCTTCCCACCGCCACCAGATCAAGGCGATAGTGTCCTTGTGAATCGGCAATCGTGTTGAGACCGTTGTTAATCCTTACCTGCGCGCCGGGCACCGGGCTGCTTCCGCCGAAATGGAAAACCGTTCCAGCGATGCTGCCGGTAGCGGTCAAAGTAATATCCGCGTTTACGGTCTGGCCATCCGACGTCAGATTGCCAGTGGCCTGCCCACCCAGCCGCGTAATGGCCGAACTCGCCGTTACATTGAATGTCCCTACGAAAACATTGCTGAAGGAATAACGGCCGGTGGCGTCACTGGCAGCGGTTTTTTGCCCGCCGAAAATACTGCCGCTGAACAGGTTGACGGTCGCGTTGGGCACTACGTTTCCGGCGCCGTCATGGATGAGGCCGGTGACCGTGCCCCGTCCCAGGAAGCTCACGTTGGCAAGCGCCACCTGGCCGGTGGTGGAAAGGTTGCCGCTGGTGCGGCCGCGATTTCCGGAGCCGTCACTGGTTTCAACTGTGAAATTTCCCAGGGGAACAAAATCAAACAGGAAAGCCCCTTGATTATCCGTGGTAGTGGTCTGGAACGCCGATCCAGATAGAGTAACGGTCACTCCAGCGCCGGCCGGAGTGTTCCCATTGCGTCCAAACGCCGTGCCTTTGATGGTCCCCGAGGGTGAGAGCGTCAGGTTCACAGTGGCCGACTGGTTTGGCGGCAGCGTGCTTGTGGTACGCGCGCGCAGTCCGCTGGCTGGATCACTCGCGGTAATCGTGAAACTGCCCGGCGCTACGCCGTTGATCTGGTAGAAACCATTCACGTCAGTAACGGCTGTACGCACATCGGCGCCTGAAGTCAGCGTGACTTGCACGTTGATGCCATTGCGCCCAACTGGATTTGTGATGGTCCCGGCTATCACGCCGGCATTCACGACGATCTGTATGGTGCCAAGATCGGTGGTGGCATTAGGCAGCGGGGCCGTCGGCTGCGAACTTCCCTCCAGAATCTGGTTGTTGCGCGTAGTCCTGGCAATTCCGGTAATCGCGCCCAGGTCCGCCGGCACTTTTTGCAGCGAGAAAAATCCCGCCGCGTCAGTCACGGCGATGAAGAACCGGAACACTACAACGTTGGCTCCGGCAACCGGGTTTCCGTTCTGGTCCACCACATGGCCCTGAATCGTAGTGATGGGATCGGCCACCAGCGGATTTAGTCCCAGCCTGATCTCCACGCCATCGGGAATACCATCGCCATCCGTATCAGGATTCAGCGGGTTGGTGCCCAGCCGGATCTCCTCGCCGTCGGTCAGGCCATCGCCATCGGAATCAGGATTGAGCGGATTGGTGCCGCGTTTGACCTCTTCTCCATCGGAAACGCCGTCGCCATCCGTATCAGGATTGCGCGGGTCGGTGCCGAGCTGAAATTCCTGGAGATTGGTGAGACCGTCACCGTCGGCGTCCTGGCCGGCTACGCTCGGATCATTGGGATCAAATCCGTGGGCGATTTTCCAGGTATCTGGAATACCATCGCCGACTGTACTAGCCGGAACATTGACGCTGATTTGTAACGTCGCCGTTGCACCCTCGTTTCGAGCCGTGATGATGGCAGTGCCAGCAGACACCGCCGTTACCAGCCCATCGGCGCTGACGGCAGCAATCCCGGGATTGCTGCTGATGTACAGCGTGCCTAGTGCCTGGGTGCTCAGGTCTTTGGAGCTCTCATCCGGCAGGATACCAGTGACCGAAAGCTGGGTCTTCTGCCCGATTTTATCCAGGCTGGTGGCGGCCGATGCCAGTGAGATCGAAACTGGCGGCGGATCCACTTCTCCAATTTTCAAGTCTGGTATGACCAGTGGCGCCGTCGATAACAGGAAGAAGCCGGACTGCCCGCTTCGGTTCTTGTCGGGCTCCTTGCAAATGACCCGGACTCGATAAAACCCCAGGTCAATTGGAATATTGGGAAAAGCGAAGGTCCCGTTGGGATTGACTTGAACCGCCCGATTGGCCAGGACCGCCGTGCAATTTGAGGTAAAGGCCTTGATCGGCGAAGTCGGATCTAGAGGATCGCTCCCCTGGGCCACTTCGATTCCGTCGGAAATACCATCCCCATCCG
>JBAVUZ010000089.1:0-1785 GCA_049697035.1 Candidatus Angelobacter sp.
TCTTGATGCCCGCGGCTTCGTAATCTTCGCGGTACATCCACGCGATCGCCTGGAAATGCGGGAACTGCCAGAAGAAGACGATCAGGAACAGAAAGACTGCTTCAATTTCCAGTTTGCCGCGCACGGCGGTCCAGCCGAGCAGCGGCGGCATGGCCCCAGGGAAGGCGCCAACAAACGTCGAGATCGGCGAGATACGTTTCAGCGGCGTATAAAACGCCAGATATGTCACGGCCGTGGCAAACGCCAGCAAGCCGGTCAGAACGTTTGTCGTCAGCGAGAGATAAACCGGGCCCAGCACCGTTGCCAGTATTCCGGCCGTCAGGCCCGTCGCCAGACTCATTCTGCCGGCAGGCAGCGGACGGTTGCGCGTGCGCCGCATCAGCGCGTCAATCTTGTGCTCCAGCACTTCATTCAAGGCCGCCGAGCCAGCGCAGGTAACGCCGATTCCTACCAGCGCATTGAGCAGAGTCCAAGTCAATGACGAAACGCCGCTCTTGGCTGCGCCCATGTAAAAGCCAGCCCACGCCGTCATCACGACCAGCGAGGTCACGCGGACTTTGAATAGCTGGAAGTAATCACCAAGCAGAGAGTTCTTCTTGAGTACCATCGGAGCCGCAGGAGCAGAAGTTGTGACCGATGTTTCTTGATCCAGCCGTTGTGGGATGCTGCTCATGCCGTGGCGACCTCACGCTGCCGGTCGAATGGGATCACCGTTGCCGGATCGCCCGTGTGTCGGTAAGCCTGAATGGTCAGCACCATCGTGAGCGCCAGGATCAGCGCGCCTACCGCAAGATGCGCGACAGTCACAGCGACAAGCGTCATGGTTGGCTGCGCTTCATTCACGCCTTGGATAACGCGAACCACGTATGCGCTTACGCCCAGTAGCAGCTGTCCGATCAGGAGTAGAAGCAACCACAGAGCGGGCCGGTGTAGGTGCGGGATGGTCGAATGCTTGGTCATAGTTCGCAAGCTCACATAGAGCAGCAATCCCGTCACCAGCAAGGCGTTCAAGATGTGAGGATAAAGTAATGCATGAACTATTTTGTGCGTCGGCCAGTGGTTCGATCCCATAGGGCCCCACTTGGTCCACACATGGCGGAAAGCCGCACCAAGGATTAATTGCAAATACAAAAAGCCGATCAGCATCCAGCAATGCCGCAGTAGCGGCCCAGCATCTTTGCGGGTGATCTTTTCCGCCGGTTCATCGAGCCAGCTCCGGCTGGTAAAAACCGCAATCACAGCCAGCATGCAGAACATTGTCTGGCCCATGGTCGCGTGGGCCGTTGAGATCGCTGGTGGCAGAAAATTCAATACCGTCAGGCCACCCAAGACTCCCTGAAAAATTACGCCCAACACGGCGCCAATCGTCAGGCCGCGCATCCAGCGGCGCTTGTCCACGCGCCAAGTCCATATCGCTACGACAATCGTCAGGAGCCCGACAAGCTCGGCGATCATGCGGTGCGTGTGCTCAAACTTTACCCCGCCGATCATCCTGGGAATCTTGAACAAATGGCCAAAGCTCGTCGGCCAGTCGGGGACAGCCAGGCCGGCATTGTTACTGGTCACGAGTCCTCCGGCAACGATCAGCAGGAAAGCCAAAGCGGCCACAAAAACGGTAAAGCGATGATGAGCGGCGTTATACGTGGAAGAGGTCAGAACTGCTCCCTGAGAGTACTGATTATTTTAACATCCGGGTCGTGCTTATAAGGCCTTACAAAAGAGCATTTCACTGCTTGTTACAGGGAAATGGCAACGCTCGCTTGGAACTTATGCCGGTACTTGAGC
>JBAVUZ010000090.1:0-16958 GCA_049697035.1 Candidatus Angelobacter sp.
CTGTTTGAACTGCTCCCATAACGGGCCAGGCAGACGCCAATAGAGTCGCTCGCCATGAAAGCTGCGGAATTGCGGACGAGGCAAATCGGTTGGAAAATCAAGCAGAGGCACTTCGGCCAGCCTCTTCATCCAATATTCAGTCTGTCGCTCGGAAGCGCCGGACTTCATCCACTCATCCAGCCAGAGTGCGAAGTCGCCATATTGAACCGGCACCTCAGGAAGCGGCGAAGGCAGGCCACGCGAGAATGCAGAGTAGAGAGCAAAAACTTCTTTTTCCAACAGACTGTAAGAGACAAAGTCTGTCACAAGGTGATGAACAATAAAAATGAGTGCATGCTCATCCTGATTGACGCGATAAACATTGGCCCGCAACAACGGCCCGTTAAGAAGATCAAACGGCCGTGAGATTTCCGCATTCACCAGGCTTAGGATGTATTCTTGTCGCGTTGCTGCCGGAACTGCTGAAATATCCTCCACTTCGACTGGAATTCGCAATTCTGGAAGAACCCTGGCCTGGGGCTTGCCTTCAATCTCCGGAAAGCAGGTGCGCAGGTTTTCATTGCGTCGCACCACCTCGTCAATCGCCTTCTGCATTGCTGCCATATCAAACTGCCCGCGCAGCAGAAATGCATGGGAATGATTGAAGTAATAGGTGGCCGGATCCACCTGCTGTATCAGCCACATATGCGACTGTTCAGGCGTAATCGGATACTCGAGGCCCTGCCTTCGGCGCAGGCCGGGCTCTGCTGGCGCTGCCGTTGCGCCACTCTTCAGCCTTTGCGCGAGCTTTGCCTGCTGCGCCGGAGTGAGGCGGGAAATCCGCTCCTTTAATGCCTGCTGTATTTCACCACTCATGCGTGGAACTTCTCTCCGTTGCGTTGGTAGAAAGCCACTTTAGGTTTCTGCATTTCAGAAACAGGACCTGTTGCATGGCGAACATGGAGATCATGAAGCCAATCGAGAAAATCGGCCCATCATCCTGCAATTCGCGCTCCCGGGATGGCGGGGCGCAAAGTCTCCCAATTCTTCTTTTGTTTGATCCAGCGCATTGCCCCGCATCTCCATGTCAATCGGCATAGTTATAAAATCCTCGGCCGCTTTTGCGTCCATGCAGTCCCGCATCCACCATCTGTTTTAATAATGGACATGGACGAAATTTGCTGTCCTTGAATTCTTCGTAAAGCACCTCAATCGAAAAAAGGATGGTGTCCAGGCCAATCAAATCCGCTGTTTCAAGTGGACCCATTTTGTGTCCAAAACAGTTCTTAAAAATAGCGTCAATGTCCTCCGCGGCGGCAACCCGCTCATGCAGCAGAAAAATGGCTTCATTTACGGTCAGCATCAGAACGCGGTTCGATACAAAACCGGGTGAGTCGCCAACAACAATGGCCTCTTTTCCCATCAAGGAGAGCAGCCGTTTTGCCACTTGTAATGTCTGCTCACTGGTGTGATACCCGCGAATAACTTCCACCGTTGTTTTCAATGGGACGGGGTTCATAAAGTGCATGCCCAAAACCTGGTTCGGGCGGCGTGACATGGCTGCGATTCGAGTAATAGGAATGGCTGAAGTATTTGCGGCGAAGATGCAATGAGCAGGGCAGGCTTCTTCCATTTGCCGATGGACCTGCGACTTAACGTCAAGTTTCTCCGTCACGTTTTCAATCACAAAATCCGCTTCACTCAGCACATCATACGCAGTAGAAACCTGTATGCGGGCAATCACTTCCTGCGGATTGACCACGGAGTCGTTCTGGAGCAGACGCTGGAAGCGAAGACTGTTTTTGACCTTGTCCAGGGCCACACCCAGGATTGAATCGGATGTATCGATCAGCAGAGTCCGCAGTCCCGCCTGGGCCAGCGCCTGAGCTAACCCGGCACCCATCACCCCAGCGCCAACTACGCCGATTGTGTTCAGCGGACACGCCTTCGCAAGTTGCGTGCTGGATTCAGAAGCATTGTGAGTTATCGCCATAGTTTTCTCTTCAGGAAATCTCCGTCTCGTTCATGCCTTCAATCATCGTTATCAGGGCGTCCTCAATGACAAGAGCAAGTTCAGCAGGAGTAGACGCAGTCATCAGCGCTTGAATTGGAAATTCAACCTGGAAAGCCGACTGCAACTCTGCCGCCACGCGAATCGCAAGCAGAGAGTTGCCGCCCAACCGCAGAAAATTATCGTTGAGGCCAATAGGACCAGTTCCCAACAACTTTTCCCATATACTTATGATCTTTTGCTCAACTTCATTGGTGGCGGCAGCATATTCCACGCCCAGATCAGGTCGCGAATACAAGCCGGTCCCTTCCGCCGGTTCAGGCATTGCGGCCGGAGCCGCGTATTCAACACCATCAACGGAACGAATCTCTTCAACATCGTTGGCGGGCTCTGGTACAAGCGGCATTCGCGGCGCCAACCAATATCGCTTGCGCTCAAATGGATACGTTGGCAGAGGAAGACGGCCTCTGCGTTCTCCTTGATGCACGGCAGACCAGTTAGGCTCAATCCCATTGATCCATAGCTGTGCCAGGCTTTGCAGTACGAAAGCACGGTCAGGCTTATGGTCTGATGCATGCGGCAATGACGGCAAAACAAGACGGTTTCGTGCATCCATTCCGCCCAGATACTGCTCTGCGAGCGAACTCAACATCTGCCCCGGCCCTACCTCCAGCAGAATTGGCAGAGATTTGGAACAGAGTTCGCGCAGGCCTTCAGCAAAACGTACTGGCTGGCAAAGATGTCGCGCCCAATAAGCTGGATCGGTCGCGTCCTCGCTTGTAATCCACGTGCCAGTCACATTGGAAATGTAAGGTATCTGCGGCGGATGCACACGAATGGAACGGGCTTTTTCCGTCAGGGCTGCTGCCACTGGGCCCATCATCGGGGAATGAAACGCGTGTGCTGTTTTCAGACCGCGACAGACAAGTTCTCCTCTTTCTACAATGGAACGCTCCAGCGCCGTGATTGCAGCCACAGGACCGGCCACAATACAGAGCGAGGGCCCGTTTGTGCCTGCCACGGAAACTTCCACCGGCAGCATTGCGCGGACCGTATCTTCATCGGCAGCGATAGCCAGCATGGCGCCGGGATCAAGTGCTTCAATTCGGGAAGCTCGGTCAGCCACCAGACGCAGGCTGTCTTCAATCGATATCACTCCCGCCAGCGTCGCTGCCACATACTCTCCAATGCTGTAGCCCAGCATTGATTCAGGAATGATGCCCCAGCTCATCCATAGTTTTGCCAATGCAAATTCCAGAACAAAAAGAGCCGGCTGGGCCCAAACCGTGGGATGCAGTCCATTTTCACCTGAACCGTTTTCGCTTGCGGACAACACCATCTTGCGGAAATCAAGCCGCTTATTCGCATCCGCCTCGTCCTGCCGCCTGATTGCCGGCTGCGGATACATCACCGCGCGCAAATCAAAATCCAGAAGTGGATGCAGGAATTCGCAACAAAAATCTATTTGATTCTTGAATTCAGGTTCAGTCTCATAGAGTCCACGCCCCATGTCAATGTAGTGATCGCCAAGGCCGGGAAAAAGAAAAGCAATTGGCCGGGGACTGGAAGATGCAAGTCCGGTAGCCACTCCAGCGCGCGACTCAAGCAATTCCGCCGCATGACGCGCATCACGGCAGATGACGGCGCGGCGATGTTCAAAAGCTTTGCGCCCCACATGCAAGCTAAAGGCAACATCCGCAAAATTCTGGTCAGGGTTCTCACGCAGATGCTGCCCCATGCGTTCAGTCATTTTGTTCAATGCAGCCGCTGTACGAGCGGACAACGTCAGCAACTGCCAGGGCTTTGCAGGATCGGTTACAGCAGCGGCGGGCGACTGCTCCACAATAACGTGAACATTGGTTCCACCAACGCCAAACGAACTTACTCCAGCGCGCCGTGGCCGATTATGTACCGGCCAGGGGGCAAGCACATTGTTTACACGAAGAGGGCCGCGCTCAAACCGAATTTGCGGATTGGGAAATTCAAAATGTAAGGAAGGCGGTATCTGGCCGTGTTGTATCGCCAGTACGGTCTTAAGCAGACCGGCAATGCCGGCCGCAGGTCCTAAATGTCCGATATTAGATTTCACCGATCCAATGGCAATACTTCCGGGCGCGGCGCTGTTCCCGGCATACACATGGTTTAGAGCAGAGATCTCAATGGGATCTCCAACCTTGGTGCCGCTGCCATGCGCTTCAATATAGGCAATGCTCTGCTTTTCAATTTGCGCATTGGCCAATGCCATCGAAACTGCTTCTGCCTGTCCATTTACAGACGGTGCAGTGTAACCAACTTTGCGTCGTCCATCATTATTCACGGCTGAACCCCGGATGATTGCGTGGATCGTATCGCCGGCAGCCAGCGCATCTTCCAGCCTCTTCAGGAGCACAACACCAACTCCTTCACCCGCCATGGAACCATCTGATCGCGCGTCGAAGGCCCGGCAATGCCCATCTGACGAAAAAATGCTGCCCGGTTCGTACATATAGCCGGAGCGCTGAGGGACGGCAATGGAGATGCCGCCCGCTAGCGCCATGTCACATTCAAACGTGATCAGCGCGCGGCAAGCGAGATGGACTGCAGCGAGAGCGGTGGAACACGCTGTTTGAATGTTGAAACTTGGCCCGTGCAGATTCAGCTTGTAGGAAACCCAGGTTGAAAGGTAGTCCTTGTCAGAACCTAAGAGAGCGCGAAATGTATCAAAGTTTCTGGCGCCAGATGTTCCGGCAAATGCATTCAGCATATATGAGCTAAAGGACATGCCGGCATACACACCAAGGAGCCCGGGAAAACGATCCGGATCATAAGCGGCATTTTCCAGGGCTTCCCAGGCACACTCCAGGAAAACACGGATTTGCGGGTCAGTGAGTTCAGCTTCTCTTGGAGAAAATTCAAAGAAAGAAGCATCAAAGAGATCGGCGTTCTCAAGGACCGCCTTGGCTTTTATATAGTTTGGGTCACGCAAAACCGATGGGGCGACTCCGGCAGCTTGCAGTTCAGCATCGGAAAAGAACGATACCGCCTCCACACCGTCGCGGAGATTGCACCAGAACTGTTTAAGATCGGGCGCTTGCGGAAAACGTCCCGTCATTCCGACAATGGCGATCCCATCCAGAGAGTCTGTGCTCATATGCCGCGGGCCCTTCTCAATTTTTCAGAAGCCATTTTTTGTTGCACTGCTCGCTGCGCTTCTCCCAGTGCTTTTTCCGGAAGAAGTGATTTACCTTCCAGAAAACGCGCAAGGGAGGCGATAGTGGGATATTGAAATAAATCCACCAGCTCAATTTCCTGGCCAAGCGCGTTATACAACTTTGCCTGTAGAAGCTTGGCAAGAATGGAGTGGCCTCCAACATCAAAAAAATTATCATGTACTCCAATTGTTTCGATTTCCAGCACTTCCCGCCATACGCGAGTTATGGCTTGCTCCAGCTCGGTTCGTGGAGGCTCATGCTGGCGTTTTTCTGTTCGTAAATCCGGCGCAGGCAAAGCCTTTTTATCCAGTTTGCCATTTGGAGTATTAGGAAATGTTTCAAGCGAGACAATCTCCGCGGGAATCATGAAATCAGGCAGTGTTTGCTGAAGCTGCCGCCGCAAAGCCTCGGCATCAATAGGTTTTCCCGGAGCAGGAATTATGTAAGCCACCAAACGCTTATCTCCGGGCTTGTCTTCGCGCATGATAACCGCAGCTTCACTCACCTCTGGAGAACGAATCAACGCATTTTCAATTTCTCCCAATTCGATTCGGAATCCGCGTAGCTTCACCTGTTGGTCAGCCCGGCCGAGAAATTCCAATTCTCCATCCTGCAAATATCGGGCACTGTCTCCGGTGCGGTACATCCTCTCTCCGGGACGGACACTAAAAGGATTGGGAATAAAGCGCCCTGCCGTAAGATCACCGCGGTTTAGATACCCGCGAGCAAGGCCATCGCCCGAAAGATAAAGGTCGCCTGCCACGCCGATCGGGACCGGACTCATCCATTCGTCCAATACATAAGCTTGCGTATTAGCTACCGGTTTACCAATAGGCACTGCCTGTTTCATTGCACCGCGCGCTAACAGCGCCGCTGTGGAATACGTTGTATCTTCGGAAGGCCCGTAGAGGTTAAATACGGTTTGCGCGTTCGTAGTTTCGAAAATCTGATACACCAGGTCGCCCGACAAAACTTCGCCGGCCAAATTAACAGTGCGAACTGACGCAGGCACAGCATTGGACCGCACCAACTCCTTCATGGCAGAAGGCACCGTATTGATGAGCGTCACGCGCGAATTCCCTGTTTTGCTTCCGAGGTGCAAAACATTGTCGACCACAAGCACAGAGCCACCCCAACTGAGAGGCGCAAATATCTCAAAAATGGAGAGATCGAAACAAATTGAAGTGGAGGCTAGGACACACGCAAGATCTTCAGCAGAGAATGTTTGGCGCGACCATTGAAGAAGCAGTGCAGCACTACTATGACGAATCGCCACACCCTTGGGAGTTCCTGTAGACCCAGATGTATAAATCACATATGCCAGATTTTCCGGCGAGGCCGTCCGACCAGGGTTTTCTGTGCTCTCGCGGCAGATTTCATCCCATGAGCCATCCAGAACTGCCAATATACCTTTATAGGCAGCGAACTTGGTTGCAAACTGCTTTTCAATAATCAGTAACGGCGCTGCGGAATCTGACAGCATATACGCCACGCGCTCTGCCGGATAGTTCACATCAAGAGCCACATAAGCGGCCCCGGTTTTTAGAATTCCCAGCAAACCAACAATCAATTCCACTTTCCGGGAAGTGCAGATTCCAACCCGTACTTCAGGACCCGCTCCTTGCTTTCGCAGATAGTGGGCCAGTTGATTCGCGCGCTGGTTCAGTAAGGAATAAGTAACCAACTCCTCACCGTGGATTGCGGCCACGGCGTTGGGTGTTTTTGCTGCCTGACGCTCAAAAAGTTCGTGAAGAGTTTGGGGCGGCACATCAAGTGCTGTATGGTTCCATTCCGCCAGAATCTGTGACCGTTCCTCGTGGGTCAGCACGTCCATTTGCCAGAGGGGCTGCTCGATTCCTTCCGCGATTAACTCCAGCAATCTCTTATAGTGGCGCGCCATCTGATCGATACGCCAATGGTCAAACAGATCAGAGTTGTAAACCCAATAAAACTCCAGCTGTCCGCTGGATTCACGCGCATGTAACTCAAGGTCAAGGCGCACTCGCAACTCATTGGCGACCATTGGCGTCACTTCAAGAGTTTTGAGCCGATGGGAAGAGATGGGAGCATTCTGTAACGCGAACATCACCTGGAAAATTGGCGGCGTATTCAGGCTGCGACGCGGCGCCAATTCTTCCACCAACTTCTCAAACGGAAGGTCCTGGTTCTGATAAGCGGAGAGCGCGACGCCTCTCACCCGGGCCAGCAGTTTCTGGAATGTTTCTTCCGGATCGACCACAACTCGCATGACCAGGGAGTTAACAAAAAAGCCGATCATCTCTTCCAGTTGCGGTTCCTGGCGATTGGCGATCGGGGAGCCAACCACAATATCCTTCTGCTGGCTATAGCGCTGCAAGAGCACGGCCAAGGCGGAAAGCAGCGACATATATAAGGTAGCATTCCCAGACTGGGTCAGGCGTTTCAACTTCGCTAAATCCACTGCCGGCAAAGTCTTACTGCAAACGCCGGCGGCAAATGTCTGCCGTGCTTGCCGCGGACGGTCCTGCGGCAGCACCAGTTGTTCCGGAATACCCGCCAGTTGTTGCTTCCAGTATTCCAGTTTGCTGGCAAGCTCTTTCTGGTCGAGCCAGGCACGTTGCCAGATGGCAAAATCTGGATATTGCACTGACAGTTGAGCGAACAGGGCTTGCTCATTGTTGGGGTCCGCCTCAAACGCTTCATAGAAGGCGATGAACTCTTGATTGAATATGCCCAGAGACCAGCCATCAGTGATGATGTGATGAAATGTGAGCAACAGAATATGCTCGGTTTCAGCCAGCATGAGCAATTTCGCCCGTAACAACGGGCCGCGAGAAAGATCAAAAGGTTGTTCCCGCTCCTGCCGCAATGCCGATTGGACAATCTGCTGCCGCGAGCGGTCATCATGCCCGCTGAGATTGCTGAGAGGTACCTCAATTCGCAACTCTGCCGCAACCACTTGTGCCGCGTGGCCTTCAACTTCAACAAAAGTCGTTCTCAGGCTTTCATGCCGCTGTACCACCGCATTGATAGCGTGCTGAAGCGCCGCATAATTCAGAGCGCCGCGTAGCCTCAGCACCGTCGGAATGTGATATTGCACGCTGCTCTTCCCCATCTGATCAATGAACCACAAACGTTGTTGAGCATAAGAAAGAGGCAGGCGTTCTGGCCGGGCCTGCGGAATAAGCGGGAGCCGAGGCGCGATTGGCTGTGAAAGCTGCGCGGCCAATGCTCCTACCGATGGGAATTCAAAAATGGCGCGGAGCGGCAGTTCCTTTCCCAACATGGTGCGAATTCGGCTCACGAGCCGGGTGGCCAACAGGGAGTGGCCGCCCATCTCAAAAAAATTATCGTCAGTGCTTACGCGCTCTACCTCGAGAACTGCAGCGAACATCTCACACAGCATTTCTTCGGTCGCCGTGCGTGGCGCACGATAGAAGTTCAAAGAGACTGGACTTTGCGGTCTGGGCAAAGCGGCGCGATCAAGCTTTCCATTTGCGTTCAGCTGCAATGTATTGAGAAATATGAAATCTGAAGGCACCAGATGCGCTGGCAGCCGCATCCTTAACTCATGGCTTATGCTCGCCGCGTTCAGCACAGTTCCTGCCGTTGGCACTACATACGCCACTAATTGCTTGCTTTCAGCACCGTCTTGCCATGCCAGCACCGCGCTTTGGCTCACTCCTTCCACATCGCACAGTGCTGTTTCAATTTCCTGGGGCTCCACGCGGAATCCCCTCACCTTCAATTGCCTGTCGGCGCGACCTAGAAATTCCAGCGCTCCCGCATGATTGCATCGAACCAAATCTCCAGTCCTGTACATGCGCAGACCGGCGATAGCTGCATAAGGATCAGCGATAAACCTATCCGCCGTGAGCGATGATTGATTCAAATAGCCACGCGCCAGACCGATGCCAGCCACGTACAGTTCTCCGGCTACGCCGGTGGGAACAGGCTGAAGTTTGTCATCGAGCACATATACACGTGTATGCCGGATTGGAAATCCAATGGGAACGCCAACGCTTAATTCGTCTGTTGTCTTGACCGGAAAACAGCAACTGAAAGTAGTGTTCTCAGTTGGACCATATCCATTGATCACCTGGCACTGCGGATGGGTACGAAGCAAACGCTTTACGTGATCGGGCGAGACAATATCGCCGCCCACCAGCAACTGGCGCACACCGGAGAGAACGTTCACATCGCTTTCCACAACCTCATGGAACAATCCGGCGGTCAGCCATAAAGTGTTTACTCGTTGCCAGGCAAGAACTGCGCCAATCTCGTGCGCTGATGCCGGACCTTCAGGCATCACGACCACACAGCCGCCATTCAGCAATGCTCCCCATATTTCAAAAGTTGCCGCATCAAAACTCAAAGGCGCCAGTTGCAGCAACCTGGATGCGCTATCGAGCTTGACATAATTTGGTCCGCGGACAAGTCGAACGATGCTGGCATGAGATACCAGAACTCCCTTGGGCTTCCCGGTAGATCCTGAAGTGTAATTCACATACGCTGCCATGTTCGACGAATGAGTCGTAGCAATATGGTCACGGTCATGGCCCTGGCTCAATAGACCAGCGATATCGACCGGAATCACATGCTCCACCATCCCCGCATATTCGCTGCGATTCTTGCTCACCGTAACCACATGCCGCAAACGGGCATCCGCAATCATTTCTTTTTTCCGCAACAGCGGATATTCGGGGGCAATTGGAACATAAGCCCCACCTGCTTTAAGAATGCCCAGCACGGCTACGATTATTTCCGATGATCTCTCCAGTATTACGCCTACAAGGGTTTCATGGGTAACTCCACAACTTCTCAAAGCAGCAGCCAGCGAGTCTGCCCGCGAATTCAACTCAGCATAGGAAAGCCTTTGCTCACCGCAGATGACTGCCTCGGTGTCAGGCTGCATCGCCACCTGTTGCTCGAAGAGGCGGGGTACTGTTGTTTCCAAAAAGCTCTTTTCGGTGGCATCCAGCTTTGCAAATAACAACTGTCGCTCTTCTGAATCCATCATCTCCGCACGGTACAGCGGAACTTCAGGACTGCATATAATAGTTTCAAGCAGGCGCTGGTAGTGGTGCGCCATTTGCTCCATCCGCCAGCGATCAAACAGGTCGCGGTTGTAGAGCCAGGATATTTCCAGATGACCTGCTTGTTCCCACGCATGCACTTCCAGGTCATGACGCACGCGAAGCTCATGGTTGTTGACCTGACCAATTTTCAATTCGGACATTTGCAGCGGAGATTCAGGCGTGTTCTGGAAGGCAAACACAACCTGGAAAATTGGCGTAACATTCATGGCCCGCTGGGGCGCGATTTCTTCCACCAATCGGTCAAAAGGCAGGTCTTTATGCCGATATACATTCAGCACCATACCTCGAATGGCTTCGAGCAGTTTCAAAAAGACAGCTTCTTCGTCCACGCGCACGCGCATTACTAGCGAATTCACAAAAAATCCGATGGATTCTTCAAGTTGCGGATCCGGTCGATTGGCTATGGGAGAGCCGATAACAACATCCGGCTGCCCGCTATATCGTTTAAGCAGCACAGCCAATGCGGAAAGCAGCACCATATATAAGGTTGCGTTATTGGCGCGGGCAAGGCGCTTTAATGCAGCTATTTGTTCATCCGCAAGGTTGATCTGGCACAGCTCAGCCCCAAAGGTCTGACGCGCTCCGCGAGGCCGGTCCACAGGCAATCCCAGCTGTTCCGGAATACCGGCGAGATTCTCTTTCCAGAAAGAAAGTTGCTGCTCAAGCATTCCAGCATCGAAACTTGAACGCTGCCAAAGCGCAAAATCGGCATATTGGATTGCCAGCGGAGGCAGCGGATGTTCCCTCTCTCCGTTTTGAAAAGCTTCATACAGTATTGTGAACTCGCGGTTGAAGACGCTCGTTGACCAGCCGTCGTAAACAATATGGTGAATGCTGCGCACCAGAATATGCTCGTCGGCAGCCATCCTTAACAGTTTCACGCGCAACAACGGTCCGTGTACCAGATCAAATTTTTCGTCGCGCTCTTGCGCCAGCAACTCGCTGATTCTGCTTTTCTGCCCTTCGTCATCCAGACCCACAAGGCTTTCAATTGGCACATTGATCAAAAGCCTGGGCAGAACGATTTGCTCAGGCTCCCCATCCGGAGCTAAGCGAAAGCACGTGCGCAATATTTCATGCCGTTCGATGATCGCATTGATCGCTCTCACCAATGCTGATTCGTCGAGCGGGCCACTCAGGCGCAAAGCGGCCGTAAGGTTGTATTGAGTACTTGCCCCTTCAAGCTGGTCAATGAACCAAAGCCGTTGCTGAGCATAAGAGAGAGGCAGGTGCGCCGGACGCTGTTCAGTTTTCAGCAGAGGCGGCGCGTCGGCGGCATGCGTAAACTGCATGGCCATTTCGGCAAGCGTTGAAGCGCTAAAGATGTCCGCCAGTCGCAGGTCCATTCCCAATACGGCCCGTATCCGGCCAATCAGGCGCATGGCAATGAGCGAGTGCCCGCCCAGATCGAAAAAGTTATCTTCAGGATTCACATGCTCCAAACCAAGGACCTCAGCGATTACTTCACAGAGCACCTCTTCCTGAGGTGTGCGAGGTAAACGATGCACGCCGTTGCTGTGGTTTGTTTCCGGCAGGGATTGGCGATCCAGTTTCCCGCTGGAAGTCACAGGCAATGACGGCAACAGGATGAGCGTGCGGGGCAGCATATACTTTGGCAGACTTTCCTGAAGATAGAGTCGCAGCCCAGCAACCGTTATCTGCTCCTGTGCCTTGGGCGCGGCGTAAGCTGCCAAATATGTTCCCTGGGAACCATCTTCCCGGGCCAGCACAGCAGCCTGTTCCACCAGAGGATGGCTGCACAATACAGCCTCTATTTCTCCCAACTCAATTCGATTTCCGCGAATCTTGACTTGCTGATCGGTCCTCCCTATGAATTCCAAATTCCCATCATCTCGCCATCTTGCGCGATCCCCTGTGCCATATAAACGTTCTCCGGGGATAGAACCAAATGGATTGGGAATAAACTTCTCCGCAGTCAATGCCGGATGATTTTGATAACCACGCGCAACACCTGAGCCGCCGATAAATAACTCTCCCACGGTTCCAATCGGGACGGGCTGAAGGTTCAAATCCAGCACAAAGGCCTGCGCATTCGCAATTGGTCTACCGATATATAAGCGTTCAGGAGAAATTCTTTCCGCATACACGGCATTGGCCGTGGCTTCTGTTGGTCCATAGAGATTGGAAATTTTTAACGAAGGCAGGGCCTGGATGGAACGCTCAATCAGGTCTCGACTGCAGCTTTCACCTCCCAGCCACAGCTGAGCAAGATTTACGGGGATGAGGCTGGGATTTTCTTCTATTTCCTCAAGTGCTTTCTGCCAGACGGAAGGCACACAGTTAAGTGCGATCCGTCCACGCGAAGAGAGATGTGTAAAGCTCTTTTCAGGATTGGCAGCAAAATCAGCCAAAATGGATACTGTGCTGCCCATCAGCAGGGGACCAAGAATTTGTTTGATTGAAGCATCAAAACCCAGGCTGGTAATGGCAGGCACACAATCAATACCATCGCCCAGTAAGGATTCCCTCACCCATAGAAGGTAGTTGAGCAAGCTCCCATGTTGGACTACAACTCCCTTAGGAGCACCCGTGGATCCGGACGTATAGATCACATACGCGGCATTTTCAGACTCTGTGATTAATTCAGGATTGCGATCGTCGTTTACTCCAGCAACATGCCAATCACTGTCAAGTTCAATCACTTCACCGCGAAATTCGGACAGGACGCTCCGCAAATTTTGCTCAGTCAGCAACACTGCCAATCGGCTGTCGCTCATGATATGTTGCAGGCGCTTCGGTGGATCGTCAGGGCTGAGAGGCACATACGTCCCACCCGCTTTTAGCACGCTTAGCACCGCTGTAATCATTTTTAAAGACGGCCGCAGACAGATTCCCACTCGTACTTCCGGCCCCACCTTCAAGTAACGAAGATAGTGCGCCAATCGGTTTGCTTGTTGGTTCAACTCCGCGTAAGTCAGCTGTCCGCCATAATCCTCAACCGCAATAGCGCCGGGCGACCTCTCCACCTGCTGTTCCAGTAATGTTTGCAAGGGTGTCACTCCATATGGTCTTGCGGTCTGGTTCCATTCGTACACAATCTGCTGACGCTCTTTTGCGGTCAGCAATGACAATCCATGAACTTTTTGTGTGGGATTGACCATGTCTGCCAGAAGTTTCCTGACCTGATCCAGAAGAGTGTCGATTGCACCCGCGCTAAAACGCCGCTGGTCATAAATGATGCGCAACAGGAATTCTTCTCCCGGCTCTATACGCAGTCCCAGAGGATAAGTGGCGGAGCCAAAGGCCCTGCCAGAAGCGAACCGCACATTGCCGTGCAGTTCCTGAGCTTTTGCGGCAACAGGATGGTTCTCAAATACCAGAAAACTTTCAAATAAAGGAAGGGCCCCGGGCACTTCACTCCAGCTTTTGATTTCTACCAGGGAGCTGTATTCATAGCTGCTCATCTCCACCTGATGATTTTGAATGTCTTTGAGCCAGTCAACTATTTCTTGCTGGCCAGTCATGGTCACACGCAATGGTATGGTGTTGGCCAGTACCCCCACCATGGAATCCATACCGGGCAATAATGCCGGCCGCCCTGCCACGGTCACGCCGAAAACAACGTCCGTTACTGCTGCGTAAAAACCCAAAAGCCAGGCCCATGCAGCTGCGAAAAAAGTGTTCAATGTAAGTCGATGCTGCCGCGCAATTGATTGCAATTCCAACGTTGTTTTCGGGTCGAGCTTGCCTGAAATCTCCGGGTATTCCGTCACGCGCTCATCGCCCAGGCTGAATTTTTTAAGGTCTTCAGCTCCGAGGCGCGTGGGAAGATCGAATCCATTCAACGTCTTGCGCCAAAAATTCTCAGCTTCGCTTTTATCCTGCTGCTGAAGCCAAGAAATGAAGCTCCGATAAGGAACAGGCCGCGGGAGTTCCACTTCACGCCCGTCACAATAAGCCCGGTAACATACCGAGAGATCAGCAAGAACTATGTTGGCGGACCAGCCATCTAATAAAAGATGGGAATAGTTCCAGGTGAATTGAAATCGGTCTTCACCCAGACGCATCAGCCCCATGCGCATAAGAGGCGCATGAGCCGGATCAAAACCCCGCCGATGTTCTGCCTGAACATATTCATCGAGCAACAGGACCTGTTTTTCTTCAGTAAATTCGCGCCAGTCTCGCTCATCCCACGCGAGCGTGACCTGTTGACGGACGATTTGGAGGGGCTTACGGACTTTCTCCCAGACAAATGAGCTGCGCAAAACCGGGTGCCGCTCTAAAATTTTGTGCCATGCGCGTTTGAACGCGACAGTGTTGAAGTCACCATCAATGGTGAACTTGAGATGCACAACATAAGCTCCGCTTCCGGGGCCCAGAAGAATGTGGAACAAAATTCCTTCCTGCAATGGTGAAAGCGGATAGATATCTTCGACGTTTTGCATTATGCATTCTCATGGAAAGGTCCGTCCCCAGGGCCTTGCTAGAAAATGTGCTGACGCCAAGAGAGTCAGACCAGGGAAGAAACCAACAAAGATGAAGGTATTATAAGCAATCAAAAATGAATTCAAACCAAGAAACAGAGTTCAATCATGGAAAAAATGTTAACCATGGATAATTGTTCACACATTTCTGTTATCCGCTTTTCATTTCGTTTCCCGATTTGGGAAATATGTATTTCCGTTGAGCTTTTGCCGGTTTCTGCATTTCCGAATAATTTGCTGTCCATTGTTCCTCTATAATTCGCTCATGGTACTTTTTCTGTGCGCCTTCACGCACAGCTTCCATAACTGTTTTTTTAGAAGATCCACTTTCCCGATACGACCTGCTAGCGCAGTTTTTCTGAAACTCTTGCTGAAGAAAGCGATGGTGAATGTTATCCGGCAGTGAACGCACTTTGAGGAACCATATCCTCGGGCTTTTCTCTCACTCCTCACAGTCCGCGAGTGACTATGCTGCTGTTCGCGACCGCCTTCTTGCCGCGGTGGCAAAGTGGCGGGGCCAAGGTGTGCCCGCTGGCCATGATAGGTCTTTCCGTGATTCCAACTCTTTTCTTTCACAAGACCTGTTGGATTACTTCGAGCAACTTGAACAAACGATAATACACAACTCCGCAGACCTCTCTTCACCTCTGTGCATGGGACACATGAGCGGAGTTTATCCGCGTTGCATGGCGTTGATAGGAGAGCTGATTCTGGCCCTGAACCAGAATCTGGTGAAACGCGAAGCGTCGCCCTCCATGAGCCAGATTGAAATAGAAACAATGGCGGCATTACACCGCCTGATCTACCGTCAAAACGACGAATTCTATCTTCATCACACCCAGAACGACGATAGTACGCTGGGCTTGATCACTTCTGGAGGCACGCTCAGCAACATCACCGCCCTCTGGATCGCGCGAAATCTTTGTTTCGCACCGACCGCTCATTTTCCAGGTATTGAAGCGGCAGGCATGGCACAGGCACTAGAGCAATACTCCTGCGAGAGCGCCGTGATTGTTGGCTCAAGAATGATGCACTATTCGATTGAAAAGGCAGCAGCCCTGCTGGGGCTTGGTACGCAGAATGTCTTGATGCTGCCAGTGGATGGCGCTAATCGCCTGGATGTGGATGCACTAAAAGACTGCATTGCCGACTGTGCGATGCGAAAGAGAAGGATTATTGCCATAATTGGCATAGCTGGAACCACGGAGTGCGGCAGTATCGATCCTCTGGATGAAATCGCAGACATTGCTCTGGCCCATAAGATTTTTTTTCACGTGGATGCGGCCTGGGGTGGACCTCTATTATTTTCCAATCAATACAGCCACTATCTGGATGGAATTGAGCGCGCCGACTCAGTGGTTTTAGACGGCCACAAGCAAATGTATCTTCCCATTTCCACAAGCGCGCTTCTGCTCCGTGATCCCGGGGCCGCCAGAGTTATTGAAAAGCAAAGTCACTACATGCTTCAGGAAGGATCAGGCGACCTCGGTAGACGCTCGCTTGAAGGATCGCGGAATGGGTCTGCATTGTTTTTTCACGCCGGATTGAAATTGATTGGAGCCGCAGGCTACGGCTTCCTTATGCAGGAAAACTTGCGCAACTCGCAGATCATGGCTGAATTGATCAGAAAGCGGCCGGAGTTCGAAATGTTGATCCAACCTCAGACCAACATTTTGCTTTTTCGCGGACTGCCTGTTGCATTTCGTCATTCACACCCGCGCCAGTTTTCAACTGAAGAAAATACCATCATCAACGCTTTCAATGAACGACTGCAAAAAAAACAGTCCCAGGCCGGCCGCAGTTTTGTATCCCGCACCACGATTGTCATTGGAAAGCCTGCCATGCAAACCCCGCTAGTCGCCTTGCGCGCGACAATCACCAACCCGCTGCTGCAAGAACATGATATGCGAAGCGTGCTTGACGATCAGATCGCCATCATGGCGCAACTTGAAAACCAGCCTCAATCTGAAGCGTTAAGCGCCTACTGAAAATCTTGGATTGAAATGCATCTGCGAAAGCGTCGACATGGGTCCACTTAATATTGCTGGCCCCTGGCGTCTCAAACATCATTTGGGACGTGGACAACAATATCCAATTGAGAAGGTATTGGGGAGCCGTTGTGCTTTGCAGGGATGTATTTGAATTTACGAATGGCTGAGAGCACCCTCTCTTGAATCTTAGAGTCCACGTCCCCAGTTGTAATTCTCGCCTCAGCCACTTTGCCTTGCCTGTCGATAGTCACCTCAACTATCAG
>JBAVUZ010000091.1:0-8027 GCA_049697035.1 Candidatus Angelobacter sp.
GACGCATGAACGTCGTCTTCCACCGCACCCTACTCTGGGGATCGCTGTGGGATTCGGTCCGCGTAGCCGAGATGGACCCGCGCGAATATATCGATCTGGCATTGCGAAACCTGCCCACAGAACAAGACGAATCGCTGGCGCAGAGCATCATCGGGCGGACGATCACGGCGCTGCATCGCTACGTGAGTCCAGAAGTTCGCGCCGAACTTGCACCCAAAATGGAAACGCTCGCAGCCGATCAGATGCTGCACTCGCCATCTCAGGACATGCGGATCACGTGGTTCCGTGCATTGCGCGGCGTGGCAGAAACCGCGACCGCCCGCGGCCAGCTCAAAGACATGTTGAGCGGCAAACTCACAGTGCCGGGCGTGGAGTTGCGTCCTCTGGACCGCTGGAACATCGTGGAGTCATTGGTCGCGCAGAATGCCCCTGAGGCAGAAGCGGTATTGGCTGCGGAAGAAAAACGCGATCCATCCGGCGACGGAAAGAAATACGCTTACATGGCAGCGGCGGCGCGGCCGGATGCACAGACCAAGAAACAATATTTCGATGAATATCTGCACAATTCGGCGCGTCCGGAAGACTGGATTGAGCTGAGCCTGGGCAGCTTCAACTGGTGGAACCAGTCTGACCTCACGCTTCCCTACCTTGGTCCTGCTCTGGATGCGCTGCCGCAGGTAAAGCGCGAGCGGAAAATCTTTTTTATGCTGGCCTGGCTCAATGCCTTCATCGGCGGGCAGCAGTCCGCTGCGGCACAGAAACAGGTACATGATTTTCTGGACAAAGCTGAACTGGACAAGGATTTACGGCTAAAAATCCTTGAGGTTGTGGATGAATTGGACCGCACCGTCAAAATAAGGGCCAAATACAGATAATGGGAAGTAAACAACAGGGAAACCCACGTTCTTTTCGCGTATTTTCAGGTACTCAAGGCGCAAACAACGGATGTATAATTTTGGTTAGATATGCCGAAGTTTTCGATCGTCGTCCCATTCCATAACGAGCAGGAAAGCGTGACCGCGCTTTATGACCGGTTAAAAGCCGTCATGGAAGCCACGGGAGACACGTTCGAACTGGTATTTGTAGACGATGGAAGCCTTGACCGCACGTACAAGCTGCTGCGCGAAATCGTGACCATTGACAGCCGCGTGGTGGTCGTAAAATTACGGCGCAATTTTGGCCAGACCTCTGCTCTGGCAGCCGGATTCGCGCACGCGCAGGGCGAGTTTGTGATCGCCATGGACGGCGACCTGCAACACGATCCTGACGACATCCCAAAATTCCTGGAAATGCTGGAACAGGGCTATGACCTGGTGAGCGGCTGGCGGAAAGAACGCGTCGACAATTTTGTTTTGCGTCGGCTGCCATCGCGCATTGCCAACTGGGCCATGTCGAAATTGAGCGGCGTGCAGATCCACGATTTCGGCACCACGTACAAGGCTTACCGGCGCGAGATCATTCAGCAGCTTCCGCTCTATGGCGAACTGCATCGCTTCATCCCGGCACTGGCCTCGTGGTATGGCGCTTCAATCTGTGAAATTCCCATCAAGAACATTGTGCGGCCCAAGGGCAATTCACATTACGGCATTTCCCGCACGTTCCGCGTCTTCTTTGACCTGATTACCATCCGCTTCTTGCTGAAGTATATGTACCGTCCGCTGCACCTGTTTGGCACTGTGGGCATGCTTTCACTGCTGGGTGGAATGGGCATCGCTTTCTGGCTGATGCTTTCCAAATTGATCTGGCATCTAAGCGTGATGGGCGAGCACGGCCCGCTGCTGATTTCCGCCGCCGTATTGATCGTGTTTGGCGGACAAATGCTGGCGCTGGGCCTGCTGGGCGATCTACAGGTACGAAACTTCCAGGAACCTCAACGTCGCGTGCCTTATACCGTGGCGCACGTATTGCGATCGCAAAGCCAGGAACAAGCGGTCAACGAATAATCTGAATTTCTTAAAAAGAGATAAAAAATGACCCCAGTGACTACCCCAACAGAATTGCGGCTGGCCAAACGTATGGCCCGCCTGGGAACTGAAACCGCTTTTGAAACGCTGGCCAAAGCCCGCGCGCTGGAGGCGCAGGGCAGAAGCATTATTCATCTGGAAATCGGCGAACCGGATTTCGACACGCCCACAAACGTAATTGAAGCCGGCATTGATGCCATCCACAAGGGCTACACGCATTACACGCCTTCCGCAGGATTGCCGGCGTTGCGTGAAACCGTAGCCGCGGAAGTTACACGGACCCACGGCGTCCCGGTAACCGCGGACGAAGTCGTAATCGTACCCGGCGGTAAGCCGACAATCTACTTCACTTTTACCGCGCTGGTGGAAGAAGGCGATGAAGTTATTTATCCCAACCCCGGCTTTCCGATTTATGAGTCGCTGATCAACTTCACCGGCGCTAAACCGGTGCCGCTACAGATGCGGGAGGAAAAAGATTTCCGGCTTGATCCCAATGAACTGGCCGACCTGATCACCGACCGCACCAAATTGATTGTGCTGAATTCACCGCATAATCCCACCGGCAGCGTG
The DNA here is from genome assembly GCA_049697035.1 of Candidatus Angelobacter sp. GTDB lineage: Bacteria > Acidobacteriota > Terriglobia > Terriglobales > Acidobacteriaceae > Angelobacter. Next base: position 2,535 of record JBAVUZ010000091.1, read on the forward strand.
GTGACCGAACAAGACGTGAAAGATATCGCGGCCGCTATTGGCGATCGTGACATTATGGTGCTCTCCGACGAAATCTACAGCCGCCTGATTTTTGAAGGCCGCCATCATTCGCTCATGTCGCTGCCCGGCTGGAGAGATCGTGTGATCATGCTGGATGGCTGGTCCAAGACATATGCCATGACCGGCTGGCGACTGGGCTATGGCGTGATGCGCAAAGACCTGGCCGCGCAGTTTGGCCGCCTGATGACCAACGTGAACTCATGCAGCGCCGGCTTTACGCAGGTTGCGGGCATGGAAGCGCTCAAGGGCGACCAGGCGTCCGTGGACAATATGCGTGAGCAGTTCCACGCGCGGCGCGATAAATTCATTGCCGGACTCAACAACATCAAGGGCTTCAGCTGCCGGCTGCCGCACGGCGCGTTCTATGCTTTCCCGAACGTGCAGAAGACGGGATGGACATCTAAAAAGCTGGCGGAAGCAATGCTGAACGAGGCGGGCGTGGCATGTCTCTCCGGCACCGCGTTCGGCCAGTTCGGCGAAGGCTATCTGCGCTTCAGCATTGCCAACTCCATGGAAAACCTGGACGAAGCGCTCAAGCGTATTGGCAACTGGGCGAAAAAGAACCTGTAGCTAAACCCTATCGCCGCAGATTTACGCTGAGCAACGCAGATCAGAATCACCGCTAAACCTGAAATTCATTTTCAATGCTTCAACTTCAACGATTGTCGCACTTGTTTCTGCAGTCACAAGTTGTAATCTATAAGGTCGCTAGACTCGCATCACTGCTTTTGAGCATCTAGAGTTGATCAGCGGTTTATCAGCGAAAATCAGCGGCGAATACTTTTCTCATGTCGAAAACATTTCGCATCTACGCAACCTGTCATATTGGCGACGCAGCGGAAAATCTGTTGCGCGAACGCGGTTACGAGCTTGAGATTTATTCCGGTCCGGAAGCGCCGCCCAAAAAGCTAATCATCGAAAAAGTTGGTTCGGGTATAGACGGACTCATCACCACATTACGCGACCAAATCGATGCAGAGGTTTTTGAAGCTGGCAAAGGCTCTCTGAAGGTTGTTTCGCAGGTCGCAGTCGGCTTTGACAATATCAATCGCGCCGACGCCAACCGTTACAAAGTCCCATTCACCAACACGGCTGAAGTCCTGAATGACGCAACGGCGGAGTTCACCTTCCTGATGATGGGCACTCTCTCACGGCGCATGTGGGACAGCGAGAAGATGGTGCGTGATCAAAAGTGGGGCGCCTGGCACCCGTTTCTTCCCTTTCTGGGTGATGAGATTTCGGGCAAGACTATCGCCGTGATCGGCACCGGACGCATTGGCCTGGCGCTGATCAAGAAATGCATTGGCTTTGACATGAACGTGCTTTGCTACGATCCGGTCTATCAAAATCATTTGTTTGCAGCCCATGTGCAGCAGGTGATGGACCTGCGGGCGAAGCTCGGGATGGTCAAGGAAAAGAATTGGATCAAATACGTAGGTCTGGAAGAAGCGCTGGCTGAAGCTGATTATGTGAGCCTGCACGTGCCGCTGGTCCGCGAAGGAAAATTACCAACTTACCATCTCATCAACGAACGTACGCTGAAGCTCATGCGCAAGGATGCTTACCTGATCAATGCCGCGCGCGGTCCAGTGGTTGACGAGAAAGCCTTGGCCAAAGCGCTCAAAGAGCGGTGGATCGCCGGAGCTGCTCTGGACGTATTCGAAAAAGAGCCGCTGCCCGCAGACTCGCCACTCCTCGATCCGGAAATTGAAGATCGCTGCCGCTTGTTTCATCACTTTGCCAGCGCTGGTCGAATCACGCGGCTTTCCACCGATCCCGAGAAAGGCATGGCGGGACGGTGCATTCAAGGGCTGCTCGACGTGCTGGAAAGAAATTACGGCGGCGACAAAACCCTGATGCCGTATGTGGTGAACAAAGAAGCCTGGACAGGATCGGGCGCGGACGGCGACGGGATTTAGCGCTCGCGATTCGTCCATCAAAACAATTAAAGGACGGCATTTCTGCCGTCCTCATCCAAATGGCTTAACGCAATTTATGACGATCTGCGCTTGGCGCCTTTTACATCCAGTTCATTCACAACCTGTTGGACGTTAGGAACGCTGGCGGCAAGTTTTTCCACCTGCTGGCGCTGGCCCGCTGTATCAACATCGCCTTTCAACGTGAGCACGCCATTCTTGGCGTCAAAACGGATGTGCTGTTTTTCCAGCCGGTTCGCAATGATCACCGCTTTGAAGTCTTTTTCAATCGCGGAATCTACATTGGAATCGATTTTCTTAGCGTCGCCTTCCACGCCTTCCGGCCGAACGCCGATTTCATTCGACACAACAAAGCCGGTTGCGGCGCTCTTGGCCACTTCTTCAGCCTTGTCTTTATCTTCCTGGGTTTTTACGTCGCCGGTAAGCGTAACAAGTTGTTTGTCATTGTTCGTGGCGACCTTTACGTCTTTGTAGCCGGCATTTGCCAGGGCTTTAGAAACCTGGTCTTTCACGTCGGGTGTGTTGGCTTTGTTCGATGAGCAGCCAATCGCCACGCACAGCAGAAATGCGGCCAGAGTTGCCATTAAATTTTTCACGCGCATACAGAGAGCCTCCTAGTCGGTTGAGTCGTCGGTAGAACCCAGGGGAGGTTCTCATAGCTTGGATGCGGGCTATAACTCAGAGGAGGGCTGCTGTCAGCGTGTAACCACTGGCGCGGTAATCATCGAGCGAAAAATTTTTACTCCGTCTGCCGAGCCAAGCAGAGACTCGCTACAGCGGTCGGGATGCGGCATCATGCCCAGAACGTTGCTTCCTTCATTGCAAATGCCGGCAATATTATCCAGCGATCCATTGGGATTGGCTTCAGCAGTAATCTCACCTTCAGGCGTTGAGTAGCGAAAGACGATGCGGTTTTGCCGCTTCAGCGTGTCGAGCGTCTGCGCGTCGCAATAATAGTTCCCTTCCATGTGGCCGATGGGAATCCTAAGCACCTCGCCTTTTTTGCACGCATTGGTGAACGGCGTTTCAGCATTTTCTACGCGCAGATCGACAAACTTGCAGATGTATTTCAGCCCAGCATTGCGCATGAGCGCGCCGGGAAGAAGACCCGCTTCACACAGGATTTGAAAGCCATTGCAGATGCCGATGACCAGACCACCGGAGGCGGCAAATTTGCACACCTGGTCCATGATGGGCGCGAACTTGGCGATAGCGCCGGTGCGCAGGTAATCGCCGTAGGCAAAGCCGCCGGGCAAGATGATGGCGTCGCAATTTTCCAGGTCGTGCGAATCATGCCAGAGCATCGTCGCCTGCTGGCCGGTGGCGGCAATGGCCGCATTGTAACTATCCTGATCGCAATTGGAACCGGGAAAGACGATGACGCCGAATTTCATAGTTTTATTTTAACCACAAAGGACACGAGGGAACACGAAGAATAAAAGCGAGGCTTCTCCTTATAAGTTTTGATTGGTGCTCTGCGGTGCATCCAATCGTAAGGCGTGAAGGGTCGACTTCTATTTGATTCCCCTTTGTGTTCCTTCGTGTCCTTTGTGGTTAACTGACTTTATGGACTGGAAATCTCATGCGCGCACGACCGGCACGGCGCTCAAGAACTGGTTTATTGCCCAGTGCTATGACTCTCTGGCCGTAGCAGTTCTGTGGCTGGTGGGATTATGGATTATCGGCATTCCCTGGGCTCCGCTGTGGGCGATTCTGGGCGGTGTACTTCAATTCATTCCAAACTTCGGCGTGATGATCTCTTTGATCGGGCCGGCGCTGCTGGGAGCTTTGAACCATGATCACATGCGGTTTATTTATGTGCTGATCCTGTTCGCGGTCATCATGGTTACCGACGGCCTCTTTCTTCAGCCTTACCTGATGAAGCGCACCGCCAAAGTGCCTTTCTGGGCAGCGTTGTTTGCGCCCATTATTCTCGGCATCATTATTCCATTCTGGGGAGTGTTGCTGGCGCCGCCCCTGCTGGCCGTGATTTATGCGTTTCGCAGAGAAGCACCAGAAATTCTGCCGCCTCAAAGTTGAAACGTGCGGTGCTGCGTCTTCAGTTCAGGCTTTGCCTGATTGCCGATATCCTCTTCGCACCTTTCGCACCGCAGGCTGTGGCAGAAGGCCCTTCACTGCCAGAAAAATCCAGAAAAGAAGGATCGCCAGTAGATAAATGCAACTCCAGAGGCCGATCGCTTTGCCTTCAAGGTCGGGTTGAGCGATGACTGAGGCGATTGTTTGCGCCAAACCCCAAGACGTAACGATCATCACAAAAAGCAAGATAATCAGGAGGCTGACTTTTTGTCCTACGCTGAAGATTGCTTTTCCTGAAGCAATGTTCCGGTAGTATCGGCCCTCGTTCAAATTCGTGTCAGGAAACACAATGTTGCGCTGGCGGTTGAGCACGTCGCGCTCCCAATCCTTGAGACTCATGGCGGGAAATCATACACGAGCTCGTGCTATAATCTACCTTGTTTTCCTGCGCTTATGGCGCGTGCCGCCTCTCCTTGTTGGCTGCGTAAATCTTTGATTCTTTGAGGTTATCCACATGTCCGGCCACTCAAAATGGGCCACAATCAAGCATAAAAAGGGCGCGCTGGACGCAAAGCGCGGCAAGATTTTCACCCGTCTGATTAAGGAAATCACCATGGCCGCCAAAGCCGGTGGCGGCGATCCCGAAGGCAATCCGCGGTTGCGAGGGGCCGTGGCGGCTGCCAAGGCTGAAAACATGCCTGCCGACAACATCAAGCGCGCCATCCAGCGCGGCACCGGCGAACTTGAAGGCGTGAGCTATGAAGAAATCACCTTTGAAGGCTATGGTCCCGGCGGCGTAGCGCTGCTGGTAGAGGTTACGACTGATAATCGCAACCGCACCGTCAGCGAAATCCGCCATGCCTTCACCAAGGGCGGCGGAAACATGGGTGAAGCCGGCTCCGTCTCCTGGATGTTCCAGAAGAAAGGCTCCATTGTGGTTTCCAAGGCCAAGTCCAAGGAAGATGATCTGATGAACATCGTCCTTGAACAGGGCGGCGACGACCTGAGCGACGACGGCGAGAACTGGGAAATTACCACTCCTCCCAACGCGTTTGAAGCTGTGCTGGAAGCCGTGAAGAAATCCGGCGCTGAGGTGATGCATTCCGAAATCGGCATGATCCCCCAGACCTATATGAAGCTGGAAGGCGCAGCCGCCAACTCGATGATCCGCCTGCTGGAAACGCTGGAAGACACCGACGACGTGCAGAACGTCTATTCCAATTTTGACGTGGACCAGAAAACGCTGGAAGAAGTCAGCTAAGTCGATTGAATCGATATCGTACAAAGGCGGTCCGCAAGGGCCGCCTTTTGAGTCATTCACATACCACCGCAGAACTCACAAGACGGGTGGTCACTTTACCAGAGCTGCCGGACACTGTGCGTATCAAATGCGGCGTCATTGCTGAGGATTGGGATATTCTCCGCCTGAGCCTGGGCAATCAGCATACGATCAAAAGGG
>JBAVUZ010000092.1:0-3057 GCA_049697035.1 Candidatus Angelobacter sp.
GACAGGCGTCATCGGGGATTTACACCATCCATGGCGAGCTGAAATATCAGGCCTGCGACAACAATGCGTGCTATCCGCCAAAGAAACTGCCGTTTACGTTTAATGTGAGAGTCGGCAGTGGCGGCAAGAGCGTTCCCAAAGCGCGGCCCACGAGGACGAGCCCGCATATTCATAATTAGCAGTTGGCACTCAGCTTGTGCGTTGGAGCGCAAGCTGAGTGGATCACATTGGCAAATTGCGAGCAGGCTGCTTTCGTCGCTTACGGAGCGTCATCACCAAAAGCATCGTGCTTCGAAAAGCAGGCTTGAATGGCCAAACATTTTTTCCAATCCGCGCTTATCAGCGTTGATCTGCAGTTAGATTCTTGTAGTTGGTTTGGTTCGGCGAATTGCCAATTGCTATTGCTCTCTTACAGTTTCAATCCCCGCACTTCATGCATCTCCGGCAGTTGCGCGATCTCCTGCAACACTGCTTCCGGCGCGGGCGAATCAACCTGTACCACGGCAATCGCTTCCGCGCCATCTTTCAGTTCTTTGCGACCGAGCGCAAAGTTGCCGATGTTCACATTGTGCCGTCCCAGCAGCGTGCCAATTTGTCCCACCACGCCCGGAACATCGCGATTGCGCATGTAAATCAGGTTGCCGCCCAGCGGCACTTCAATATCAATTTCATCCACGCCCAGCAGCCGCAGAGAATTTCCGCGCAGCACGCCGCCGCGCACCTGCCGTTCATCGGAAGTCGTCTTCATTGTTACCGCAATCACGTCTGGCGCGCTGCCGCTGGCTCCTTCCGGCTTCTTGCCTTCATGCACCTGGATTCCACGTTCCTGCGCTATCGCTGCGGCATTCACTACATTGGCTCGCTCGGCAACTCGCTGGTTCAGTATTCCCTGGATCGCGGCATTGCGAATCAGTTCCGTGTTCCATTCCGCGATCCTTCCGGTATAGCGGATGGAAATTTCCTGTATTGATCCCGAAGCCGGAACGATGTGCGCCAGAAATGCTCCCAGTTTTTCCGCCAGAGCAATATATGGCTGCATCTGCGTGTATTGCTGATGATCGATTGACGGCATATTCACCGCGTTCTGGATCACGCCGCGCTTTAGGTATTCGCGCACCTGGCTGGCAATCTGTACGCCGACTGCGTCCTGCGCTTCGTTGGTAGATCCCGCAATGTGTGGCGTGGCAATCACATTCTCCAGCGCTAGCAGCGGTGAATTTTTCGGTGGCTCTTCCGTGAAGACGTCCAGCGCGATTCCCCCAACCTGCTTACTCGCCAGCGCCGCGGCCACGGCAGTTTCATCCAGCAGCTCGCCGCGCGCGCAGTTGATGATGCGCACGCCCTTTTTCATTCTCGCCAGGGACTTATCATTGATCATGCCGCCCGTCTGCGGCGTGAGGCCAACGTGCAGCGTCAAATAATCAGCCTGCGCATAGACCGGGTCCAGTTCCGCCAGCGCAATTCCTTGCTCGCGCGCCACTGACGCCGATACAAACGGATCATGCGAGACAACCTTCATGTCAAAAGCTTGTGCGCGTCGCGCCACTTCTATCCCAATGCGTCCCAGTCCCACAATGCCCAGCGTCTTGCCGCGCAACTCCGTGCCTTGCAGTGATTTCTTTTCCCACTTGCCTGCGCGCGTGGTTGAATCTGCCCGGCAGAGATGCCGCGCCATCGCCAGCATCAGCGCGATAGTATGTTCCGCCACGGCCACGGCGTTTGCGCCGGGCGTATTCATCACAGCGATCCCGGCCTTGGTCGCTGCTTCCAGGTCAATGTTGTCCACGCCAACGCCGGCGCGCCCGATCACGCGCAGTTTCGGCGCACTCCGTATGACTTGCGCATTCACGTCCACGGCCGACCGCACAATCAGCGCGTCCGCATCTTTCAGCGACGCCTCCAGTCCATTTGGAAGCTGGTCATGCGCAAGCACGGTCCAGTCCGCTTCGTCTTTCAGCAGTTGAACCGCATTCGCCGCAACTTTTTCTGCTACCACAATTTTCATTCTTGTCGCTTCGCTCCAAACCGTTACAGTATGTTCTCCCGGCAGACTTAGTCGTGCTCCTGCGCGTTGCCGCTCAGCGCGCAAGCCAGCGTCGCGGCTCGAGTTCTCGGCTATCTCGCCGCCACCGTCGGCAGTGTTGTTTCCGCATACACCTGCTGCGCCGCTTTCAATCCCTCACCTAATTCCACTGGAACTCCCATCTCTGCGAGCACCTGCTCCAGCGCGCCAATCGCGGCAATGGTATCCAGATAATCGTAATATCCAAGATGCGCAATGCGGATAAGCTGGCCCTTCATCTCACCTTGTCCATTGGCCACAATCGCGCCAAAGCGATTGCGAAACGCCTTTACAATGTCGCTGGAATCCACGCCATCCGGCGCAGCGATTGCCGTTAGCGCCGCGCCCGGTGAACTGCCAGAGAAAAGTTTCAGTCCCAAGGCTTTGGCCGCGGCGCGTGTCATGGCCGCAGCCGTTTCTGCATTGTCAATCAAAAGCTTGCGCCCGGCAGCCAGGTCTCCGCCGCCTTGTTCACGGATGTAATCAAGCGCTGCCGCCAGCGCCGCCACCAGCGCGGTGGAAGGCGTATAACTAGACTCGCCTTTCGCGCCGTTCTTTCTTTCCTTGCGCAGATCAAAGTAGTAGCGCGGATTTTTGGTGGTTTCCATGCGCTGCCATGCGCGATCACTCGCAGAGCAATAAGCCAGCCCCGGTGGGACCATCACAGCTTTTTGCGAACCGCCAATCAGCACGTCGATGCCCCAGCCATCGGCATCAAAATGCGTTGTGCCCAGGCCAGTGATGGCATCCACAACCAGCAGCGTGTCTGCGCCTTTCACCAGCCGAGCGATTCCTTCAACATCATGCCGCACTCCCGTGGAACTCTCAGTGGCCTGCATATAGAGAACTTTATGCTCGGGTTTCAGCGCATCACGCACCTGGTGTGGCGTTACCGTCTCGCCGTAAGGCGCGCGGACAGTTTCAAATTGGAGGCCATATGCTTTGGCCAGCCCTTCCCAGCGCTCGCCAAACTTGCCTGCTGAGACGATCAACAC
>JBAVUZ010000093.1:0-2006 GCA_049697035.1 Candidatus Angelobacter sp.
ACCCTGAGCGCAGCGAAGGGGAGTACGGGCGGGTGGAAGGACCCCGACGCTCTGCCTGTGCCACACCGCATCAGGGAGTTCTCACGACAAATTTGTGGACCGCAGGCGCCCTCGCCTTGCGCACTGAGAATAGTGCTTCAGCGACACCCACGCATTCCGCCCCCGGATATAAAGAATCCAGCGCTCAAGAAAAATCTCTCCCCACTCGACATGCCATCCCGAGCCGCAGCACAAATCAAACGGCGCAAAGCATTCACAATCTCTGGTGCGCGGCGAGGGAACGGCTCCGCTGCTCCAAAGGGCAACCGGAACTGCCGGGTACTCTATCTTTTCTCGACCCCACGAAAATCGCGGGTGCCCCATCCTTCGCGCCCTTGGTTTTTGCGAAGGGTGGGATTCGACATACTATCCCTCACGGCGTTCTGAAGTATGAGACGCATATCAGGCCACAACTTGTCTCCAAAGGTAAACGAACAATGCTGTCGCTGCGACAATGAAGCGCCGTCAGGCGCGACCACAAGTTAGCCCAGTGCGGCCCGAGGCGCGCTTGCACGCTGAAGGGGTAAGCGCTGGGTAAGCTAAAGAAACGGATCCTTCCTTGCGCCGCAGGCCCGGCGCGCAGCGAAGCGGAGCGCGTTAAACTTGTATCGGAGTCACCGGATGACCGCGGCGGATTTTCGTAGGATCGCACTGGGCCTGGAAGAAGTCGAAGAGTACTCTCATGCAGGATTGCCGGCTTTTCGTGTAGGCGGCAGGAAGTTTGCTTCCCTGGCCTCGCAAGCAGCGGGCTACGGAAATCTTATGCTTACACTGGAGCAGCAGGCGGTATTTGTAGAAGAAGCGCCAGAAATTTTCCTGCCGATTCCTGGCGGCTGGGGAAAGATGGGACACACACATATCCGCCTTGCAGCGGCGAGTGAGGACGTACTGACGGGTGCGCTCCACACGGCGTGGAAACTGCGAGTGGATAAGAACGCAAAGACAGGCCGGAAAAAATCCATGGCAAAGCGCAGCGGAACAACAAAAAGGAAACGCGGGAAACGACAATCATGAGTGAAACAAACGCGCCAAACATCAATCGCAAACAAGACTTGTCACCAAAACAGCGTGAAGAGCTGCTCAAAGCGTTGAAAGCCCGTTTTGAGAAGAACATGGACCGCCACAAAGGTCTTGAATGGGCCAAGGTACAGGCAAAGCTGGAAGCCCATGCTGAAAAACTCTGGTCACTCAATGAAATGGAACGGACCGGCGGTGAACCAGATGTTATCGGCCATGATAAAAAGACCGCCGAATACATTTTCTATGACTGTTCAGCGGAAAGCCCTAAAGACCGCAGAAGTCTTTGCTATGACCGTGAGGCGCTGGAGTCAAGAAAAGAAAATAAACCCGCGAATAACGCTATGGATGTGGCGGCTGCCATGGGCATTGAACTTTTAACGGAAGAACAATATCGCGCGTTGCAGAAACTTGGAAATTTCGATACCAAAACATCGAGCTGGGTGCAAACGCCTTCTCCTATCAGAAAACTCGGCGGGGCGCTTTTTTGCGATCGTCGCTATAACACTGTATTCCTGTATCACAACGGCGCGGAATCTTATTATGCCGCCAGGGGCTTCCGTGGCTTGCTAACGGTCTAAATTTTGCTTTTCTTGAAGGCGGACCGCGACGGTCTGTCCTCTGCCATGCCGCATCAAGACGTTCTCGCCGCAAACTGACCATAAAAACTGTGGACCGCAGGCGCCCTCGCCTTGCGCACTGAGAATAGTGCTTCAGCGACACCCACGCATTCCGCCCCCGGATATAAAGAATCCAGCGCTCAAGAAAAATCTCTCCCCAGCGACATGCCATCCCGAGCCCGTAGCACAAATCAAACGCCGCATAGCATTCGCAATCTCTGGTGCAGAGGCGAGGGAACTGCTCCGCTGCTCTAAAGGGGAACCGAAAACATCAATCATGCATCCGGTGTCTTGCCCTTTTCTCGATCCCACGAAAATCGCGGGTGCCCC
>JBAVUZ010000094.1:0-3216 GCA_049697035.1 Candidatus Angelobacter sp.
TGCGCGGACTGCTGATTCTGGTCGGCATGCTGGCGGGCGTGTATGTGGCGGCATATTTTCTGTTTGCGGATTTTCACCGCCTGCTTGCTTACGGACCGCTATTGGTTGCGGGCGTACTTGCCGCGCCAATCGCGCAGCTGGAAAATCTTTTGATCGTCGATCGCGAGGTCACGTCACGCTTGCAGCAGCTTCGTCATGCCATCAGTCCGCACTATGGACAGCTCAAACCAACGCAGCGCGGCGACGATCTGGCCAAATGGCCGGCGTCGGACCGGCTGCATTGGAAGCTGGCCGCGCTCAAAGACCTGCAGGCGGAATTGTCTTCGCTTTATTCCTTCAACCAGACGCTGCTTGAAACCATGAATGAAGGCCTTGCCGTTTATGGCGCTGACGGCGCACTGCTTTTCAGCAATGAAACATGGAAAGCCTTTTGTATACGGCATTCTGTGGTCACGGAAAAACTCTCCGCCGTGACGCAGCTTGCGGGTGGCTGGCAGGAACTCGCGGACCTCTCGTCGCAGCCGGCGTCATGGGCAGAGAACGAAGTTTCACTCGGAGAAGAGTTGTGGCTCTTCCACGCCGTCCGGCTGCCGTGGACATCATTTGCTGAAGCCGGCGCGCTGCTGCTGATTGCGGAAGACATCACCGCCCGTCGCCAGCGTGACCAGGCGCGATCGGAGGCCTTGAGTTTTGTCACGCATGAGCTGCGCACTCCGCTCATTTCTATTCAAGGCTTTTCTGAATTGTTGATGCGCTATCCCAACTCACCGGCAACGCGCGAAGCTCCTTCCACTATCTTCCGCGAAACGAATCGCTTGGTGGCGATGATCAACACTTATCTGGAAGTCCTGCGGCTGGACGCAGGAGCGCGGCCTCTGCGCCTGGCGCGCACCAGCATAAGCACCATGGTCGAACATGTGCAAAAGGTGGTGCAACCGCTGGCTGTGGCAGCCAAGGTCACGGTCCGGGCAGAACTCGATTGCGACGACGGATTTGTGCAGTGCGATGAGACGCTCATCTCCGGCGCGCTGCTTAATCTGGTTAGCAATGCCATCAAGTACGGCGCAGGCGGGACCGACGTCCTGATGCGCGTGCATTCCTCCGGCGACGAAGTACAGTTTGAAGTGCAGAATTCTGGTCCTGTCATACCGGAAGCCGAGTTGGAGCAATTGTTTGAACGCTTTTATCGCCCCGCTCGCAGCGAATCCATTCCCGGCTGGGGTTTGGGATTGAGTTTTGTCCGCCGCATTTCGCAGCAACACGGCGGAAAGGTCCATGTAAGCAGCAATCAATCCACAGGCACCACGTTCGCGTTTACCTTGCCGCGCGGCGCCTGTGAAGTTTCAGAGGTGACACCATGAAAAACAAATCGATTTTTACGCTCATCGGCTTAGTGCTGTTTTGCGCGTCTGCCGTAGCCCAGGAATCGCAGCAAGGGACTACCGCCAGCGCGCCCTATGCCGGAGCCACAATTTCCGACTTCAAAGGAAAAGTCAGCATACAGCTTCCCGCGCAGGCGTTTGCCGCGCCTGTCCGAGGTGAAATCCTGCCGCCGGATACGACCGTAAGCACAGACGAAGGTCGCCTGCTGCTAAAGCTCTCCGATGGAAGCGATGTGCTGGTGCGCGCGCATACCAAGCTTTTGCTGAAGCAACCAGAGGCCAAGGGATGGAAATATTTTCAGCTTCTAATGGGCCGCGTGCGCACGGAGATTCAAAAGCGCATGAACGGATCGCCGGCTTTCCAGATCGGAACGCCCAGCGCGGTCATTTCCGTGCGGGGAACGAAGTTTGACGTTGAGGTTGATCGTCGCGGCTTTACTGAAGTTGACGTGGATGAAGGCGTGGTGGAGTTGGAAGCCGTCACTGGCCGTGGCCAGTCCGTGCTCATCACAGCGGGCTTCTCCAGCCGCGTGGGAATGGAGGGCGGTCCTGAAGTTCCCCGCCCCACACAGGATTTGCGGCCGCAGCTTGACCGGCCCAGCCGCCGCGACAACGGAAGTACCTCCAGCGACGATGACGATCCCATCAAGAGCCTGCGCATTGCTGATCAGCGTGATCCAGGCGACCACCATAGCGGCGGCGATCCAGATAGCGGCGGCCATTCCTCCGGTTCAGGGGACGGAGACCATTCATCCGGATCTGGTTCTGGATCCGATAGCGGGTCGGGCTCTGGATCTGACGGCGGCAGCGGCGACCACCATGATCACGGCGGCAAACCGCCGGGACAAATCTAGTTAAAAACCGCGGCGATGTTCGTGGATGCGAATATCGACGCGTAATCTTGACGTTCTAGATTAGAGCAGTTTCAGAAGTGACAGCTGACGGTACTTACACTCCTCACCATCGGATTGAACTCAAGTAATGCGAGTCCTTCCGTAGAATCTTTAATAGCCAAGGAGCGGGCTCATGATAAAAAGCCAATCGTTTCGCATCGCTAGCCAGCCTCCTGTTCATTTCCCTAACAAGTGCCTGCGAAGCTTTAACAATAATCAGATTGGTCGCGGCTCTTTGCCATGAGCCATGTAGCGCGTGAGTAGTAGACAGCGGGAAAGACAGCTCAGAGATATCGTTTTGCAGCCCGTGGCCGCGAAAAAAGAAGGCTGGATTATCAGTAGTGATGAAATACTGTGGACCGGCAGCCGCGAGAATGCGCCATGTCATGTTGAACAATAATTGGACAACTGCCGGACTGGGCCACGGCTCGCGGATTTGCTCTAGCACATTGGTAGGAGGTTGACGCCGGAACTTCTCTTCCACAGCATCGGCCTCTTTAAGTCTTTTGACAATTACATCTGGATCAACGTTTACTTCTTTTGCTAACGAGCGCAATTTCGATCTCAGCTCTGCAACCACATCTTCTAGAACGCCCGGAATCATTTCCATAGCTCTCTTGCGATGCGCCGGGACGCGCTTCATCATCACGCCAATATAGAAGGCGAGCTGAAGGCGTTCGGTAGCAGTGATTGATGATTCTTTGACGAGCTTTTGAATAACGGAGTTTGCCGGAGCTTCTACCTCGTTCGCCAGAACTTTTTCTGTCTCTGGGTTATAGAAGCCCTTACTCTGTGCGACCTCAGCGATCTCTGCCAAACGCGGAGAACCGCCCCTTTTGTCGTGCACCCAGATAAACCCAGGATTCTTCGGGGCCTGAAAGTTCCGCAAATATCGCTGCGGCACGAAGTGTTGTCCCATCTATTTATGTTCCTTCTTGCAC
>JBAVUZ010000095.1:0-5898 GCA_049697035.1 Candidatus Angelobacter sp.
GTTTACGGCCACTCCTGCCACGCTCAACTCGCTGCAGTCCGCTTCGTTCGGGCTGCCGCAGTTTTACCAGCAGGGTTTCGGCACTCCCATCTATAACTACCCCCGTCCTTTCACCGCCGCATTTGTGCAGGACCAATGGCAAATGGCGCCCAATTTCACGCTGAACGTCGGTGTACGTTATGAGCTGGATTCGCAATATGGCGCTTTGAGCACGGACAAAAACAACTTTGCTCCCCGCCTCTCATTTGCCTGGGACCCGTTTAAGGACCATAAAACGGTCATTCGCGCCGGTTATGGCATTTTCTATTCACCCATCTACGGGCAGATTGCGGATGTAGTACAAACCCTGGGGTTGGTGAATGGCAACCGGCAGATTGCCCAGATATTTGTCCCTCTCACCGCTTCGCCGGTCAGTTCTGCCACCATATACCAAACCCTGTTTGCGGAAGGCACTATCAATTGCACCACCCCGGCCGCTGGAAATGCTGCATGTATTACCCCAGCCCTCTTGGCCCAGCCTGGTCTCGGTATCAACATCACCAACTCTGGTCCGGTTCCTCCCGGTACCGTGTTGTTTAGCGCGCAACCCAATTATAGGAATCCATACTCTCAGCAAGCCGAGGTCGGTATCGAGCGTGAGATCTCGAAAGGTTGGGCGGTTTCTTTGAGCGGTATTTACGTTCATACCATCGGTCTGCCAGACGCGATCGACCATAACCCGAATGCTCTGGCGCCTATTGTGAATGTGCCGCTCGCGAATGGGGGTACGGCGAGTTTTAGAAAGTGGTCAAATACTCCCGGCAGCCCGTGCTTTGCTCCCCCCGGATCCCCGAATCCCTGCTTTAACAACCCCATTCTCCTGCAAGACAACTTCTATTCCTCTGTCGGATCGGCACTGTATGAGGGCGCGATTCTTGAGGTGAAGAAGCGTTTCAGTGGGCATTTCTCCGTGCTGGCAAATTACACGCTGAGCAAGGCTTTTGATACTACAACCGACTTCAATAGCGATTTTGGTCCAGTTGATAACCTTAATGTGGCTGGCGAGCGCGCGCTCTCTAACTTTGATCAGCGGCACAAGGTCGTGATGGCTTTTATCGCCGATACTGGCAACCGGGGCGGGCGCATTTTCTCCGGTTTCCAGCTTGCACCCATCTTTCGCTACAACAGCGGTCATCCCTTTGACCTGCTGGCAGGTGCTGACGTGAACGGCGACAACCATTCCACCAATGACCGTCCTATTGGGGCGGCGCGCAACACCGGTCTCGGTCCTGATTACCTGGACTTTGACATGCGCATCACCCGCCGCTTCAAGATGGGCGACCGGGCTGACCTTCAGCTTTTGGCCGAAGGCTTCAACCTGGCAAACCGCACGAACTACGCCAGCGTGAACAATGTGGTGGGACCTACCTTTGGCCTGCAGCAAGGCTTTACCACCTTCAACGTAAGCGGCACTAACACGGCTTCACCCAGCACGCCGTTGGCATTCACTTCGGCTTTCCCGATGCGCCAGTTGCAACTTGGTATTCGCATCGGCTTCTAGCTCTTAACCTGAACGACGGAGGCGATATCGTCTCCGTCGTTTTCTCTTTAGCTGTAAATTGCCTGTCCGTTTAAATTGTCAGTTCAACCATCTCGACGTTTTGACTGCAATGTCTGTTGCTTCCTCAACCACGCCCCATTTGAGCCAGGTCACCGGCGCACAAGCCGTTGTGGCTGCTTTGGTGCGGCATGGCATCACTGCGGGCTTTGGCATTCCCAGCATTCACAACATTGCGGTATATGAAGCGCTGCGGCAGACGCCTGAATTCCATCATTGGGTAGTTCGCCATGAACAAGCTGCCGGTTATGCCGCGGACGGTTTCTATCGGCGCAGTGGCCAGATAGCCGCCATCTTCGCTTCCACCGGTCCCGGAAACCTGTTCACGCTGGTTCCGCTGCTGGAAAGTTTGCAGAACAACATTCCTGTCCTTCTCATCGGCACCAATATTGCATCTTCCATGCTGGGCAAGACCGGTGGAGCATTGCATGAGACTCCTGACCAGTTGGAGATTATTCGTCCTCTCACGCGGTTTGCGCGGCGGGTCACCAGCCCTGATGCTCTGATTGAGACGATCGCCGAAGCTGCAACCGTACTCCACGGACCTTTGCCGGGACCTGCTTTTATTGAGATTCCGCACGATTTTTTTCTTGCCTCCGTAAACGTCGATCTGTCAAAGCCCGCGCTGCCGAATTCCACTTCGCATCAGGCGCTGTCGTCGCAAGGGATAGAAGACGCTCATCAACAAATTGCCGGAAGCCGCACGCCCGCGATTCTCATCGGTGCCGGCATACGTGAGAGTGCAGCCGCCATTCGCAGCCTTGCCGAACTTCTACAATGCCCGGTATTTACCACCACCAGCGGGAAGGGAATGTTTCCCAGCGATCATCCGCTATCTCTGGGCTGCATCTCCCGTCTCGGAGCTGTACAGGATGTCTTCGGGCAAAGCGATCTGCTCATTTCTTTTGGAGCGCGTCTCACCGAATTCGATACAGGCCGATTCGGTTTGCAGCTCCCGCCACAACACATTCAGGTTATCGAAGACGCGCGCTACGCCGGCGATAGAATTCCGTCCAGAAAGATCGTCGGGAAAATGTCCGAGATCGCTCAGGCATTCGCGCAGGGCGTTACGGCCCGTTCATCATGGTGCGATATCGCTGCAATCAAGGCGAGCGAATCGCAACGGCTGGAAGCGCTGGGACAGGATAGCTATGCGGCTCTTAAATTGATCCGTGCAGCCATGCATCGTAATGACGTGCTGGTGAATGATCAATCCATCCTCAATTACTGGGCGTCGGCTTTCTTTCCCGTGCTGGAGCCGGGAACATTTCTTTATCCTTCAGGATCGGGGACGCTAGGCTATGCGCTGCCTGCGGCCATTGGCGCAGCATGTGCCGTAAAGCGCTCCGGCGAGGCGCGCAAGATCGTCTGCATCGCGGGCGATGGCGGCTTCCAATACACGCAGCATGAACTGGCCACTCTGGCGCAGTATGATCTGCCGGTAAAAATTCTTCTGGTCAATGATGACTCGTATGGCGTGATCGCATTTTTGCAACGGACCATGTTCGGCCAGACACATGAAGTCGCACTCAAGAACCCGGATTTTTGCCGTGTAGCTGAGGCTTATGGCATCCGCGCCGAGCGCATCACGTCGATTGACGCTTTGCGGCAGCGCATTCCGCAGTGGCTCAGCGCGCCCGGTCCTGCTTTGCTGGAGTGGCACACGCAGTTAAAAGCGCCATGGGAAGTTGGCGCTATTCCACGCCCAACCGGTATCGCCCAGAAAAGCTCATAATGCTTTTTACCATCTTTAAGGAGATTGAAAGCCCATGCCAGAGCAGTCAGCCCACAAGAGTGTAAAACAACTTTTCGATCTCAAGGGACGCGTAGCCATCATTACCGGCGGATCGATTGGACTGGGCCGCCAAATGGCGGAGGCGCTGGCTGAAATGGGAGCGAATCTGGTCTTGTGTGCGCGAAAAAAAGAACGCTGTGAACAGGCCGCGCATGACATGGAAAAACTCGGCGTTCGCGCTGTGGCCATGGCTTGTGACGTAAAAGACCAGGCCAGCGTTGAGCAATTGATCGCAGGAACCATGGCAGAGTTCAAGCGCATTGATATCCTCATTAATAATGCGGGCATCTCATGGGGCGCTCCCACAGAAAAGATGACTCTGGCTGAGTGGAACAAGGTGATGGAAACCAACCTTACAGGAACATTTCTCTGCGCGCAGGCTGCGGGTAAAATTATGCTCAAGCAGCAAAGCGGCAAGATCATTAATATGGCATCTGTCGCGGGAATCAGGGGCGCGCCACCGGAAACGGTGGAAGCAATTGCGTACCATGCCAGCAAAGGTGGAGTGATTTCCTTTACTCACGATCTGGCGGTAAAGTGGGCGCGGCATAATATCCAGGTCAATGCCATTGCCCCAGGATGGTTTCCTACGCACATGTCTGACAAAGTTATCGAACACAAGCGAGATTACCTGCTCAGCCACATTCCCGCGCGACGCTTTGGCTCCGATCATGACTTGAAAGGCGCGGCGGTCTTTCTTGCTTCGGACGCATCCGCCTACGTCAACGGCCACGTGCTGGTGGTGGATGGAGGCCAGTCCGCCTGAGGTCATTATGATTATTCCTCTTACTCCATTGCGATTTTTGCGTTATTCCAGCCAGCAATTTCCCCGTCGCACGGCGGTGGTTTGTGGCGATCAACGATTCACATACGCTCAGTTTTCTGACCGCACTGCGCGCCAGGCCGGAGCATTGCGCTCGCTTGGCATCAAGTCCGGTGAGCGCGTCGCGTTTCTCGGCGCGAATTGTCATCGCCTGCTTGAGGGCTATTACGGCGTGGTAGAAGCCGGCGGCATCCTGCTGCCTTTGAATATCCGTTTGGCGTCACAGGAACTGGCATACATTCTCAACGATTCAGAAGCTGATGTGCTTTTCTTTGAAGAGCAGTTTATTCCGCTGGTTGAGTCTTTCCGCAACGATCTTAAATCTGTGAAGCATTTTGTCCCACTGGACTTCAAACCTAACCAGCCCTGGATGGCGGCGAAAAACTATGAGGAGATGCTGGCCGCAGCCACGCCTTATCGCGCGGACGTGATGCAGATCGACGAGAATTCCGTAGCCGAACTTTTCTATACCAGCGGCACCAGCGCCAATCCCAAGGGCGTGATGCTCACGCATCGCAACATTTACCTTCATGCGCTCAATGTCGCGATCGCCTTCGGAAGCAAAAGTGAATCGGTGGAGCTGCACACTATTCCCCTGTTTCACGCCAACGGCTGGGGTGTGGCGCATTCGCTCACTTATGTCGGCGGCAAGCATGTGATGATGCGCAAGTTTGAAACCACTGAAGTCTTCCGCCTGATTGAGCGTGAAGGTGTGCAGTCTTTGAGCGTGGTCCCTGCGATGGCAACGGCGCTGGTCAACTGTCCGGAACGGCCCAAGTTCAATCTGAAGAGCCTGGAGCGCATGAGCCTGGGCGGCGCGGCTTCATCTCCCACGCTGGTGCGTGAAGTGGAAGAAAAGCTGGGCTGCGCCTGCTATTCCGGTTACGGTCTGACAGAAACCGCGCCAGTTCTGACGACGGCTCGCATGAAAGCCGGACTCGATTGGGAAGGCCGCGCCCGCTATGAGAAGCAAGCAAGCACGGGCCACGCGATTCCTGGAGTCGAGATCCGCGTGGTCGATCCCGATGATAATGATGTTCCGCGTGACGGCAAAAGCATTGGTGAGATTGTTGCCCGCAGTGATGGTGTGATGGCCGGCTACTGGAAGCAGCCGGAAGCTACCGCGCAGGTCATGCGCAATGGCTGGTTCCATACCGGTGACATGGCCACCATGGATGAAAACGGCTATGCGCTGATCGTCGATCGCAAAAAAGACATCATCGTAAGCGGCGGCGAAAATATTTCGTCTCTGGAAGTGGAGAAGGTGCTGCTGGCCCATCCCGGCATTTATGAAGTAGCAGTGATTCCTGTACCAGACGAGCGTTGGGGCGAAGTGCCAAAAGCTCTGGTCGTGATGAAGCCGGGCGTGACGGCGACAGAGGCCGAAATACTGGAATTTTGCCGCAGCCACCTGACCCACTATAAATGTCCACGAACGGTGGAATTTCTTGATACGCTGCCTCGGACCGGCACAGGCAAGGTACTCAAGAAAGAACTGCGCAAGAAATACTGGTCGGGAACGGAGAGCATTCGTCCTGAACTGGCGACAAAAAAATAATCTTCACCACGGAGATGGCATGAATAAAGGTGCAAGTTCTGAGGCGGTATGCTCCAGGGGGAAGGAATCTGGGGCAGACAGGTTGCAGGCTGTGCTCGTGCAGTGAGGCAGTACGACCTCGACAC
>JBAVUZ010000096.1:0-6596 GCA_049697035.1 Candidatus Angelobacter sp.
GCGTTGAGCGGCATGGCAACAAGTTTGTGTTCAGGTCAGACCGATTTACCGGAGGCCGCGTTGGCTCCGGCGGGCCTGAAATCAAAGCAGAAAATTTGAATGGCGACATACGGGTTCTTGAACGCCATGAATAAACCAAGGAAAACTAAATATATGAACTATTACTTTAAGTTTTATAAAAACGCTGTTTCGGTCGCAGCAGCAGCCTTGTTCTTACTGGCGCAACCGCTGTCTGCGCAGTCTGATAATAAAGTCACTGTTCCGCTTACTGATCCGTCACGCCCGGTAACGCTCCGCGCTCACCTGGTGAGTGGCAGCATCACCGTGAAGGGCGCGGACGTAAAAGAGGTGGTGGTGGAAGCTAAAGCGCGGGGCGGCGATGAGGCCCACAGTGGCGGTCGGAGTGAAGGCATGAAGCGTATTCCCATGACTTCCACTGGCCTGAACATTGAAGCGGAAAACAACAATGTGCGGGTGAGCACAGATTCCTACCAGCGGACCGTGGATCTTACAATCACGGTTCCAATCCATACCTCGGTCTCTTTGCATACCGTGAATGACGGCAACATACTGGTGAGCGGAGTTGACGGCGAACTGGATATCAACGATGTGAATGGCGAAGTAGACTTAAAAAATATTGGCGGCAGCGTGGTAGCGCATGCGTTGAACGGCCATGTTGTGGCGACGTTTAATCGCATCGATCCGCAGAAGCCCATGGCTTTCAGTTCGCTCAATGGCGACATCGACGTGACATTCCCGGCCGATCTGAAAGCCAATGTAAGCATGCGTACGGACAATGGCGAAGTTTACAGCGACTTTGATATCAAAGTGCTTCCCAATGCTCCCCAGCAGACCGTGGAAGACAATCGCGGCAAAGGCGGAAAATACAAAGTGAAGATCGACAAGAATGTACGCGGGACAATCAACGGTGGCGGCCAGGAAATCCAATTCAAGAATTTTAATGGGAATATTTACATCAGAAAGGCTGGGGTAAAGCAGTAAAACCAATCTGAGCAAGTCTATGGTCCGGTTATAACTCTCGCGGAGTTGTAACCGGATTCGTCTTTAGCATAGGATAAATGCCATGGCTAGCCGGATTGTTACCGTCTCTCCGGAGATACTCGGGGGAACCCCGGTATTCGCAGGGACGCGTGTTCCCGTTGAGACCTTCATCGAATATATTAAAGCGGGTGAATCCATTGAAGCTTTTCTCGAAGGTTTCCCTTCCGTGGGTAGAGATCAAGTGCTCGCATTTTTGGATGAAGCTAAGGATCTTGTCGTCGCGAGCGTTCACTGACAGTGAAAATCCTGCTTGATGAGTGTGTTGATCAACGCTTTCGCAGGGACCTCGTTGGCCACGATGTTGCGACGGTTCAGGAATCCGGGTGGGCAGGCAAGGAAAATGGTGAACTCCTGGCCTTGGCGGCGAAGACCTATCAGGTCTTCATCACTGTTGACCGTAATCTTTATTTTCAGCAGAATTTCTCAGCTTTCAGCATTGCAGTTGTTGTGCTGACAGCGCGCACAAACAGGCTCGTCGACTTAAGGCCGTTGGCTAAAGATGTGTTATTGGAGCTTTCACTGTTGAAACCCGGACAAGTTTCGCTAATTCCCAAGAAGTCGATCTAAAAGCTTACTTCTTCCTAGCCTTCACCATCGCCTCCAGCACTGCATCATCAACCTTCTCCGCCTTAAGCCGCATCCGTCGCTCCGGAGTCAGATCAAAATTCACGCCATGTTGCCTTATGCGATCGATTAGTTGGGCTGCGCTCACGCGGTTTCCCACCATCAGCTCGATATCCTCAAAACTCAGAGGCTCTGACTCCTTGCGTTCGTTCTGGAGTCGCTTGGCTGTGGCTTCAACTTCGCGCATCACGCGCATAAAGTTACCGCCCAGAATTTTGAGGATCTGCTCGCGCGTATAGCCGCGCTGATATAAAGCCTGCGTGATCTTGGGTAAATCCGCGACGGAATCAATGCCTTCCGGCAGGGAAGTAACGCCGTCAAAATCCGAGCCGAGTCCAACGTGATCGATGCCGGCCACTTTGGCGACGTGATCTATGTGATCGATTAACGATTTGAGCGGCGGGCGTGGAAATTGAGTAGCCCACCTCTTCTCAATCCCAGCGGTTTCGTCGTACGTCACCGGACTTCCATCAGGATGCGGATGCGCTTTCTTGTAGGCCTCCACTTCGGCGTCGCGCTGCTTGACCTTCTCAGGATCGGAAGATGCTTTGCGGTAATTTTCGTCGATAAATGCAGAATAGAAATTCACCATCACCACGCCGCCGTTGTTGGTCATGGCGCGAAGCATGTCATCGGTCATGTTGCGGGGCTGGTTGGTCAGCTTACGCGATGAAGAATGCGACGCTATCACCGGCGCCTGGCTAACCAGCAGCGCCTGGTAAAACGTGGCATCGGAAACGTGAGAGATATCAACGATCATACCCAGCCGGTTCATCTCGCGGACCACATCTTTGCCAAAGTCCGTCATGCCATTGTGGTGTTTGACGTTTGGATCCTGAATATCGCCGGAAGAGTCTGCCCATTCATTGGTGTTGGACCACGTAAGAGTCATGTAGCGGACACCCACGCGGTAGAAATCGCGCAGCAGCCGCATG
The DNA here is from genome assembly GCA_049697035.1 of Candidatus Angelobacter sp. GTDB lineage: Bacteria > Acidobacteriota > Terriglobia > Terriglobales > Acidobacteriaceae > Angelobacter. Next base: position 2,622 of record JBAVUZ010000096.1, read on the forward strand.
TCATTTTCAATGGCATGGCCGCCTTCAATACCCATCAGCGCGGCGAATTTATGTTGATCATGGGCCCGTGCAATATCGTCGGCGGAGAATGCCATTGTCATTCTGTCTGGATGTCGGGCCGCCTGCTGATACACGCTGTCAATCAAGTCCATGGCACGCTGGGCGTAATGGCCCTTGAATTCCGGCTCGACCCATATGGAGAAAAACTCCGCTCCCAGATTGCCTTGCTTGATCTTGTCCAGATCGATATGGCCTTCGGTTACAGGCGTGCTCTGGCCGAGATCGAAGTTTTCGTCCAGGAAGCGTTGTGGCGTGTCAGCGTGGGTGTCCACGATGAGGGCAGGCTGATGAATGGCCAGAACTGGATCAGCCTTAGGCCGCGTTGTAGGCGCGGCCCTGGCAGGTTTCTTATGTGGAACTGGATGTTGTGCGAGCGTTAAGCCTGAAAGCAGAAGAACACAGATCAGCGAATGTTTTAGGATCATTCTCTGGCAATTTTATCAGCCAGTTGGTTCGCTTCACGCCATTCGGTATATCGGTCTGAAACCATCACGTGGAAGCACGCCTGACGGCGCTCTTCCGCGGCTTCCACAAGTCCCTGATCGCGCAGGTTCTTGAGATATTCTTCAATCCATGCATGCTGCGCGCGCGTCAGTCCTCGCTTGGCCAGATCAACAGTGATGCCGGCCAGATGGGAAGAAGCATGCTCGCCCACTTCCGGCGCCGCATTGCCATTGTGGCGGCGGAGCTTCTGCTGCTGTTCCATGGTGCGCACCGCCGAATTAACCTGCAGCGGCGTGCGGAATTCTTTGTAGTACGCTTCGCTCATGTCCTGGAGAAACTGATTGCACCACGGACGGCAATATTTTTTGTCAGCCTGAAGAGATGGGCTCACGTGCAATGCGCGAGTCTCCTGGATCGGCACCAGTTCCTGCGTACGCTCTAGTTCCAGCAACTGGTCATTGTCCGCGATACGCGGAAGCTGCAGGCGGTCAATTTCTTCATTCTGGCGGACCATGGAATCCATGGTCCCTTTTAGAACGGGGTTCCACGCAACGCGACGAATGTGTCCGCGATGGTGACGGGTGGTGGTATAGCGGCTGGCGGCAGTAGCCGGCACTGTGGCGGCTAGCGCCATCAGGAAAATCGACGAAGTGATTAAAATCTTCTTAGCGCTCATCGGGTCCTGTTTTTGCATGCAGATGTCAGACACATACAACATCGGCATTAGATGGCAAATTTTAAACCAGAGCTGCCGCATCTGTACCCAGCTATTTACCTGAATTTTCATAAATTTACAGAACCCTGGGCCATTTGCATGCAGAGACTTTGGTAATCAACAGCTTAGGGTGTCTGACAAAATTTGTGAGTTTCCGGCTCTGTTCGCCTAAATTCTTTTCGACTCGCGGTCGTAGCTTCAAGTATAGGCTTAAATTTTGTCTCTCTTTGAGACAGACGCTCATTTTACCGAACGATTGTATTTGGCGCAGGAAGGGTCGAGCACATGTTCGCTTACGGATTTGGTTATGCCTTCAGCGCCTGTTCTGGACGCGGAAATTGATCATCGTAACGATCGCGCTCAGGACTAATGCGACCATTTCCAGCCGATAAAGCGTAAGCCGGTTGGATTTCCAGTCCCCGAAGGATATTGAAAACAGGCAGAACCCAACACAAGTGGCCAGTGGAATTACGCACTAATCGCCAGCTATTTCGCTATAAATGAACCCATGGCGTCGCGGTGGAGTGTTCAAACTCCTTGCTTGTTGCCGAATGGACTTTGGCAGCTCAATGGGATTCCGGACCCTATGGATTCCGTCTGCTTTCCTCGCCGCTCTTCTTTACATCTCCGCGATGGATATTTGTGACCCGCATCCCACATGGTTTCACTGACGCCAAGCTATATACGCCAGCGTGAAACGATGTGTTATTCTCCGCACTATTCTGGTGATAGATGTCCGGCACATTCCAAGTCTTGCCACAGAAAGGCTGCTACGACCATGACGCTTAGATTCCCAATTTTGCTGTTGCTCGCCATTTCCGGACCGGTGGCTCTGGCCATGCAAGCGGCTCCGGCTTTGCACCTGCACACAATCCGTGTAGATCCTGAAGCACAGGCGGCGCAGAACCAGGCTGTGGATGCCCGCAAGCGTCTCTTGCTTGTCAATGAAAACGTGCAGAAGGCAATTGTAAAAGCGGAGACGGACAAAAGTCCGGCGGCCCAGGCAGATGCTGCCAAGGCACAGCAGCAGGTTGCTTCCGCGCAAAATGCCGCCGACGATGCTCAGAAAAAGGCAAGTTCAGTGCAGTCACAACCTGTGACGGACCAGGACTGGAAGCAGATACAAAGTGTATTGCAGACTTACAAAAACCGTTATGAGAGCAGCATGAACCATTACGGCGCGCTTGCCACAACGCTGCTTCTGGCTGGCATTCTGCTGGCCGCGGCTTCTGCTATTGCCGGATTCATGCGCAAAAGCATCGCTGCCGGTATTGTCTCTATTATTGTTACATGTGTGGTCGGGGTTCCCAAGGTCATTCCGATCAACCAGCGCGCTGACTATTACCGTGCCCTGTTCGGCCAGAGCTCCACCCTGCTTGTTCGAGCACAATTGCGGCTGCATCCCACCACCACCGACTATAACGAATTTGTAGATGACATTAACGTGCTCTCTGATTATGAGACGAATAAATTTCCATCCGGCGGAGATGTGGCGGCAAACACAGAGAGTCTGATCAAGGACATTGCAGCAACATCAGTCACGCAATAAATTCGTTATTTTGACAGTTAGCCGCGGAAGAAATCTTTGATTGCCTGCTTCATTACTTCGCGGCCTGTGTCTGCGATGGCCTTGGTGAGCGGAATGTCCTTGGGGCAGACCTCAACACAATTCTGGGCGAAGCCGCACTCCTGAATGCCACCGTCACCCATTAATGCCTGAAGGCGCTCATGCTTCAGCGCCTTACCCGTGGGATGTTGGTTGAAGAGCCGTACTTGCGCGATGGTCGCCGCGCCGACGAAGCCGGTGCTCTCATTGAACTGAGGACAAGCTTCCATACAGCAGCAACAGGAAATGCAGCGCGAGACCGGGTAAGCCTCTTCCTGCTCAGTGGGAGAGATACGCAAACCTGCCCCGAGATCATACGTGCCATCGATCGGTACCCAGGCTTTTACGGCTTTCAGGTTCTCAAAGATCACGCTGCGGTCAACGGCTAGATCGCGGACGACAGGAAACTTGCTGAAGGGCTCCAAGCGGATCGGCTGCTCCAGTTTATCAACCAGCGCGGAGCAGGCCATGCGGGCCCTGCCATTGATCAGCATGGCGCAGGAGCCGCAAACTTCCTCCAGGCAGTTGGAATCGTAAGCGATGGGAGTTGTTGTCTTGCCGTCGCGCGTCACTGGATTGGCGGCGATTTCCATCATGGCCGAAATCACGTTCATTCCCGGCTTCCAGGTGAGCTCAAATTCCTCCCAGCGTGGGCTGGATTTCGGATTCTCCTGGCGTTTGATCTTGAGAATGACGATCTTTGTGCCGGATGGGGCCATTATTGTTTTGTCTCCCGTAGCGAAATAAGCTTCAACGTGGTCATCAGGGCATTCAGGAACGTGATTCCCGCAAACGCGCCTAAGACCCAATCATGGCGCGCAAATGCCTGCCAGACCAGAATGCAGCCGATTACAAAGAACAGAATCGCGGCGTTCTTGTAAAACTTCGGCGATGTGCCTTTCTGTTGCTGATCCATTTGCTCCATGTCCCGAGTGAAGCGAGGGATATCTACCGACTCTTGCATTCCTTACCCCACACTTGTCGGACCTAAAATTGCTTCCTACATCCTGCAGACTCTTTCAGACTAAAGGGTTCCCTCACTTGCGCTCGGGATTTCAGGAACTATTTAGCCATGTCATACCGTCTCGGCCTCGGCGGCAAGAGAGAAATATCCACTGGCTCAAATTCAAACCGGGGCTCGTCGGTGTCC
>JBAVUZ010000097.1:0-11868 GCA_049697035.1 Candidatus Angelobacter sp.
TGTTCTTAGATAAGGTTTTTTCTCACGTCACCCAGGACGGCAAATTGCATATCACACAGGAAGGTGTGAAAATCGGGGCGTTCAATACTGTCCTGCAATTGTTTGCTGGCAACAGAAGCCAACAGGAGACATTCACAGACCAGGGTCTTCCTGAGCGTGTTTTGCTAGCCACTGACGATCTAGCTCGACTAGGCATCTTATCTCGGGTATTGCTTAGTGAATCTGCGCTTGACCAGATTCAAAATAAAGCTGGACGAATCAAGAACCTCATTGAGTTGGATCAGGTTTTCGATATTGAAACGGATTTCTTTCTCACTCGATTTGGACTGAGCTTCATTCAAGCCTGCACAGCACCTGAACCGCAATAGCGCATGCGTCGGAAAGAGGCCTAACCGTCTACATCATGCCCCGGCCATATCCCCGGGAGTGGCGGTTCCCCACGGACTTCGCGACGGGCGTTGTCCTTTTTCGCGATTGAAATAGAGGCGAATAAAAGGTAGTATGAAGACGGCTTTTGGCCCTTGGTTATTGGCCTTTGGCTAAACCCCAAAACCTGGGACCATATGCAGCGTTATAAACAACAAAAGACAGCAGATTTGACGCGATTTGAGGCTAGTTCGACGCGATTCGGGATCGATTCAGCGCGAAATCTCTGGGGTTGAATGGAATAACTCCTTTGGAATCATAGTTGAGGCCATGGGGGAGGGGTGGGCGCGAAGAAAGATTGCCAAAATTGCCATAATTTGTAATCGCCGAAATTGGAAAACGTGAGCATGAAAGACAGATACAGTTCGAACCGTCGAGACGAGCAGCCCAGGGTGCCGGAGGCGCGGTACAGCTATTACCGGCGGTGCCAGGTGTTCCGCAGGAATGGCGAGCAGTGCAAGGCACCGGCAGAGAAGGGCGAGGCGATATGCCATGCGCACGCCGCGCAGCAGGCGATGGCCTTTCGCCGGGACCTGGAGCGGCGGATTGTGCTGGCAGAAGCAGTAGCGCAGATGCGCCGACAAGGCAGGCCGGAATGCGAACTGGCTGACCTGCTTAGCGACTTCAAGGGCATCCAGGTAACGCTGGCGGTGGTGGCCCGGGCGCTGATTGGCGGCAGGATTGATTACAAAACTGCCGGAAGGCTGCTGGTGCATCTGCAGACAATGTCAAAACTGCTGCGGATGGTTGACCGCAAAACATCCACCACGGAGGCACGGAGACACCTGCCCCACCAAGCCAAGACCGGGCTTGCCGGGGACCCCGGCGGAGAACAGCAGGGCTTGCCGCAGATTTGCGCAGATGAACGCAGATTGAATCGAGGGCACGAGTTGCCAGTGTTGCCAACGCCACAAGCAGCTACGCCATCCATGATCGAGCGCGTAATTTATGACGAAGCACCGCAAGCCTCCGACGCAAGGGTGCGAGCGATCCCAGACAAGCCCCGAAGTTTGCAGAATGGCAAATGGGAACAGCCGAGAGCGGCATGAAATGAATATCTCAAGAAACGCTTCAGAATCCATCTGGCTCATAGAGTGCAAGAAAGACGGATTTAGACAATCGAACCAGGATCGGCGATTGAGGGATGCGGATTCTTCGATCCTTTAGCGCTGATAAAATCATCTATTACCTCTCATGGGCAAAAATCTCAAGCCGCTGTGGCCCTACCTGAGCAAGTATCGCGTCATTCTGTTTTGGGGCGCGATTACGGTGCTGTTCAATAACGGCCTGTGGGTGCTTTGGCCGCAGGTGGTGCGCCGCGCCGTGGATGATCTGAACCACAACGGCATCACGCATCAAAAGATCCTGATCTTTGCGGCGCTCCTGGTGGGACTGGCGCTGGGCAAGGGCGTGTTCCAATTCCTTACCCGGTGGCTGGTGATCGGCGTCTCGCGTGAGATTGAATACGATCTCCGCAATGACATGTTTCGCCATCTGGAATCGCTTTCCTACTCTTATTACCAGCAGAACCGCACGGGCGACATTATGGCCCGGGCGACGAACGACCTGAATGCCGTGCGCATGCTACTGGGGCCGGCGATTATGTATACGGCGAACACGCTGGTGTTTACGGCCGTGGCGCTGGTCTTTATGTGGCAGATCAGCCCCAAGCTCACGCTGTATGCCTTTGCGCCGCTGCCCATCGCGAGCATTGTGGTGCAGTACATTGGCCGGCGAATCCATGAGCGCTTTGAAAAAATCCAGGCGCAGTTTTCCGATATTTCTGCCCGGGCGCAAGAGAACTTTTCCGGCGCGCGCGTGGTACGAGCGTATGCCCAGGAAGAACCTGAGATCGCACTGTTTGAAACCAGCAACCATGAATACGTGACCCGCAGCCTTCCGCTGGCACGCCTTACCGGCATGCTGTGGCCGACACTGGAGCTGCTGCTTGGCTTTGCTTTGGTACTTGTGCTTTGGCTGGGCGGAAAGGAAGTGCTGCTGCACAAGATCAGCCTGGGCGATTTCGTGGCTTTCAACACTTATATCGTGATGCTCACGTGGCCGATTATTGCGCTTGGCTGGGTCATCAATCTCTTCCAGCGTGGGACCGCTTCCATGGGCCGTATCAATGAGATTCTTGTGGCGCGTTCAGAAATTACCGATGCGGAAGCCGCTCCTGACCTGAAAGCTGTCACCACCTTGCGCGGCGAGATCGAGTTCCGGCATCTTGATTTCAGCTATGACGGCGTTCCAGTTCTCAGAGACGTAAATCTCACGATCCCGGCGGGCAGCAGCCTGGCGATCGTGGGCCCTACCGGCTCCGGCAAGACCACGCTGGTAAACCTGTTGCCGCGCATTTATGACGCGCCGCCCGGTTCTCTGCTGATTGATGGCCGTTCGATTCGCGAATATCCGCTGGAGACTTTGCGCCAGAATATTGGCTTTGTTCCGCAGGAGACTTTTCTTTTCAGTGATTCGGTGCGAGAGAACATCGCTTTTGGCGTGGAAGCATCCACTGACGATCAGGTGCAACGCGCCGCCGCGGCAGCCAATATCGCAACCGATATCGAAGGCTTCCCGGAAGGCTATAAGACCATGGTGGGTGAGCGCGGCATCACGCTTTCCGGCGGGCAGAAGCAGCGCAGCGCGATTGCGCGCGCCATCATCCGCGATCCGCGCATTCTGGTGCTTGACGACGCTCTTTCCAGCGTTGATACCTATACAGAAGAAACTATCCTGAACCACCTGCGCGAAGTGATGCGTGATCGCACTACGATCTTCATCTCACACCGCGTTTCTACCGTCCGCAATGCTGACCGCATTGCCGTGCTCCATGAAGGACGCGTGGTGGAACTGGGCACGCATGAAGAACTCATCGCGCGCAACGGTTACTATACTGACCTCTACAACAAGCAGTTGCTGGAAGAAGAATTGGCCCGGGTCTAACGCATGAAGCGCATCGTGGTGGAAGAACTGCTCGATAGCGATGCCGGCACTCCCGCTGAAGTAGCGGGTTCCTTGAAAGACCTGCGGATGTTCAACAGCTTATTTGGCGGCGTGCATACAATGTCCAGCTTGCTGCGCCGCGTGGCACAGCAGCGCGGGCTCAAGCGAATTTCCTGGGTTGACGTGGCCGGCGGTGAAGGATATGTCGCCACGCGCACCCAGAAGGCCCTGGCCCGCTCAGGCATAGCGTCGCAACCGGTGATTGTGGACCGCGCTCCCACACACCTGAGCAATACGCACCCGGCGGTCTGCGGAGACGCGCTGGCGCTTCCCTTCCGCGACAACAGCTTTGACGCCGTGGGCTGCTCGCTTTTTATGCATCACCTTGAACCCGCTGAAATTGTCCGTTTCGTCCGGGAAGGGCTGCGCGTGGCGCGCCATGCGTTTCTTGTTCAGGACCTGCAACGCCATCCGCTGCACCTTGCGCTCGGCTATCTTGGCATGCCGCTTTACCGCAGCCGCATTACACGGCATGATGCGCTCGCTTCAGTACGACGGGCTTACACAGTTGAAGAGGTCAGAGAGATGCTGGCTCCGGTGGCGACGGCAGAAAACATCGAGATCAGAAAGTTTTTTCTTTTTCGCATGGGAGTGATCGTTTGGAAGCAGCCCAATATGATCTGATCGTGGTGGGCGCGGGACCGGCAGGTTCTGCGTGCGCGATTACCGCTGCGCGAGCGGGCGCGAAAGTATTGCTGCTGGAAAAAGACCGCTTCCCGCGGCAGAAGGTTTGCGGTGAATTTGTCTCTCCGGAATCTTTGGGGATGCTGCACGGCTTCCTGGAAGACGACAGGTTTCATTCTTGCGCCCAGGTAGTTTCGTCGCGAATATTTCTGGACAATAAGACCCTCGTGATTCCTGTGTCTCCTGCGGCGCAAAGCATTCCACGCTTCGATCTTGATCCAGCGCTTTTTGCCGCCGCGCAGATCGCAGGTGTAACAGCGCACGAAGGAGTTGCCGTTAAAGATGTACAGCGGGATGAACTTTTCCATGTCCATACATCGGAAAGCACGTATGCGGCGCGCGCTGTGGTGAATGCCACTGGACGATGGTCGAAACTCACGCAATTTGATGTTGCTGGAAAGGAAAAATGGATCGGTCTGAAAGCGCATTTCACTGAACCCTCACCGCCGCAGACCGTCGATCTTTATTTTTTTTCCGGCGGCTATTGCGGAGTGACTCCCGTTGGGCCAGATTCAATCAATGCCTGCGCCATGGTCCGCTCCGACGCGGCACACACACTGGAAGATGTTTTCACCAAAGAGCCGCGACTGTTCCAGCGAAGCCGCGCCTGGCAGACATTGTTCTCCACGGTAACTACTTCTCCGCTGTATTTCCGCGAGCCGGAAACTGAATCGGACGGCATGCTTTTAGCGGGCGATGCCGCCGGCTTTATCGATCCGTTTGCGGGCGACGGGATCTCGCTGGCTTTACAGAGCGGGAAATTGGCTGCGGAATGCATTGTTTCATTTTTGCGGGGAACGTGTTCATTCGACGAAGTACACCAGCAGTATCATGTGGTGTACCGTCAGCGCTTTGCGCCGGCATTTCGCAACGCTGCCCGTTTACGAAGCGCATTGGCTGCACCAAGATGGATCCGCAATGCCGCGTTGGCGTTTGCCGCTATGCCAGGAATGGGAAAGATGCTGATAAGAGGGACGAGAGCGCGTTAGTGCCATGCCCAAAAAGCATTTTGAAGGACGTGGCATCATTTAACGATATTGACATCATAATCTCGTTATGTCATCATACTGTTTTTAGTATGCGTACCACTATCCACCTTGATGACGATATTATCTCCGCAGTCAAACGATATGCGGAAAGTCGGTCCGTCGGCTTAGGAAAAGCAGTGTCTGAACTTGTCCGGCGAGGAATTGCGGCGCCTGTCCCGACTCGTACGGTAAGCGGTCTACTTATTTTTGATCCACCTGCAGATTCACCCAAGGTGACTACAAAAATGGTCCGCGAACTAGAAGCAGAAGAATAATGGCTCCCTACCTCCTTGACGTAAATGTCCTGATTGCGCTCTTGTGGAGGACCCATGAAGGTCACGAGAAGACTCAAGCCTGGTTCGCGCAAGCGTCCAAAGCGGGCTGGGCAACATGCCCTTTTACGCAAACAGGATGCGTCAGGATTTTATCGAACCCAGCCTTTTCTAAAAACGCCGCCTCTCCTCAGCAAGCGCTTAAGTTATTGAGCGTGAACTTGAAGCATCAGTCTCATATATTTTGGCCGGACGATCTGTCTTTTGCTGATGCCGTGGCGCCGATGGAAAGGCTACTACTGGGGCACAAACAAGTGAGTGATGCTTACCTGCTTGGATTGGCAATTCGAAGAAAAGCGAAATTGGTAACCTTGGATCAAAGCGTCTCTGCACTGTTGACCAAAGAAAAACAGAGAGCACTGTTGGTCTTATAAGAAATCTCGACGAAGCGCGAGGAGTGAACGATCAAAAATTAATGCGAAGCGGATGCCGCCCTGACTCTGCGCAAGGCGCGGCGCACCACGGCCAGCAGATCGGAGACGGTAAAAGGTTTTACCAGGCAAAATATCTTGGTGGAGTCCACAAAAGTGCGAACGCTTGGGTCCGATACATCGGAAAGAACAAACACGGTACGCGGCACCAGCTCTGGACGATTCTGTTGCATCCACTGGAATACCTGCTCGCTCGACCATGTCCCTGGAATTTTGCTGTCGAGCAGCAAAATATCGAAGTCCTCATTCTTCAGGCTCTCCACGGCCTCCGCGCCCGAGGAAACAGTAACCACCTGCAAGCCCGCAGCGGTCAGAACTTCGCGCTCAAAATCGAGCACGGCTTCTTCATCGTCCACCAGAAGAACATTGCCTTCCAGCCGTGATTCCCGCCGCGCCACAATGCGCTCGCGCTCCGTGACAGGCTTCTCCCCAACGGCCACCGGCAATCGAACTTGCAGCAGCGCGCCTCCGGCAGGATGGTTTTGCGCGGAAATCTCGCCGCCGTGCTCCTTCACAATGCCGTAACAGATGCTCAAGCCAAGTCCAGTGCCTTTGCCCACACGCTTGGTGGTGTAGAACGGATCAAAAACGTGTTTCGGATCGTAAATTCCTGGTCCTGAATCATGGAACGACGTGACTACGCTTCCGTTCTCTGTTGCGATGCTGACGCGCAGCCGGCCGCCGCGACCGCTTTCCATCATGGCGTCAGCGGCATTGTTGATGATGTTGAGATAGACCTGCTCAAGCTGGTGCGGATCAGCCACCACAGAAGGCAGCACGGCTTCAAATTCCCGCTCCACCCCAATGTTATTCACCTTCAAGTCGTAGTCGCGGAGGGCGATAGTATCTTCGATGACGCTACGCAAATCCACGTGCACGCGCTGCGGCTTGTGCTGACGCGCAAATGACAGCAGGTTCTGCACGATCCTTTGCGTTCTCTGAGCTTGTTTGCGCAGCTTCTGAACAAACTCTTCTATTCGCGGCTCCAGCTTTTCGCTTTCCAGCAACTGCGTGTATCCCAGAATAGCGGTGAGCGGGTTGTTCAACTCATGGGCCACGCCTGAAATCAGCTGCCCCACTGCGGACATCTTTTCGCTTTGCAGCAGCTGCTCCTGTGTCCGGCGCAGGTCTTCATAAGCTTGCCTGGTTTCGTTATAGAGTTGCACTTTCTCAATGGTGGTGGCCAATTGGCGGCCCACGGCAATCATTACACCTTGTTCAGACCGTGAAAATTCACGGACAGCGCGGCTGCTGGTAGCCAGCACTCCCAGAATCCTGTCCTTGCGCCACAGTACCACCCAAAGCCATGAACGCAGACCTTCTAGTTCTACTGCTCTTTGCAGCACCTCTGGGAGACGCGTCAGGTCCTGTTGGTCGATAATTTCCGCGTGCTTGGCTTTTATCGACTCAATGAATGCGGGCGGGAGCACAACGTTTTCGCTTTCCACCGCCCATGTAGTGCTATGCCCGTAGGAAGACTTTTTGTTGAGAGTATGAGTTTCCTCGTCGAAAAGGTAAACGGCCGCCGTATCCGTGGAAAACAGCTCCACCATCTGGAGCATGATTAATTGCAGAATTTCGTCCAGGTCAAAAGACTGATTAAAGGTGACCGCGATATTATTCAGCACGTATAACTCGCGGTTGCGCCGCCGGATCTCGTCTTCGGCGCGCTTCATTTCCGTTACATCCAGCACCACGCCCTGGTAGCGCTCAATCTTGCCGCTCGGAGAGCGCGTGACAAAGCTGCTCTCAATCACGGTGATCTTCCGTCCGTCTTTGCGGCGCAGCACTATTTCAAAATTCCTTACAAAGCCCTGCCGTGAGATTTCGCTCAGGAATTTTTTTCGGTCTTCAGTATCCACATAAACAGATTGCGCCACGTCCAGTTTCAGAATCTCCTCTTTGCTGTCATAGCCCAGCATGCGGACAAAGGCTTCGTTGCAGTCCAGAATGTTGCCTTCCGGCGTGGAAACAAATACGCCCTCATGCATGTGGTTAAAGAGCGAGGTGAAACGCTCCTCTGCCGCCCTGGACTCCGTAATGTCCTTGATCACGTGCACCGTGCCGACGCGGGAGTGATCTTCACCCGTATACGCCGATGTGGAAACCACGGAATACCCGCCAAAACACGGATCCTCTTCGCCGGCACAATCAGCGTGCGCGCAATAAGGGCATCCGCTCCAGTTGGTGGCTGCGCCCGGCAATACTTCTTCGCAAAGACTGTGCACCACTTCTTCCCTCGTGCGCTGCAGCCTTCCCAGCAAAGCGCCGTTGGCCCGCAAAATCCGGTAGTTCAGGTCATGGACAAGAATGCAATCCGGAATAGAGTCAAACGTACTGGCCCATTCATTGCGTGAATGCACCAGTTGTTGCAGCAGTTGGCGGTTTTCCGCCGCCATTCCCAGTTGCTTGCCTGCCAGCTTGAGAAATTTCTTTTCCGGGACGGTATATTCGCGAAACCGGGGCATGCCCAGAACAAACATGCCAACCGGCGAATTCTTCCCCTCCACAGGCACCAACAACAGATGATGCATACCTTCGGCGATCAGCACTTCACGGATCTCCGGCGTTGATTCAGCCGAGCGCAAAACATAAACCTCACTGTCACGCAGGGCAAAACCGCTCACGCTTCGGGCCGTTTCAACAGTTGTAACTTTGTCCAGAAAGTTCTGTGAGAGCCCCGTGTGGGCGGCCAATTCCAACTTGCCGCCGGCAAGCGTCCGGAACCATGCGGCTTTCGCTCGCGTCAGTCTCCTGAGTTCTTCCAGAATGGTGCCGACTGTGGGATCAAATTCACGCGAGTCGGAAATCTGATGCGTGATGGTATTGAGTGCGTCAAGTCTCCGCACCTGGGTCCGGGAATCCTCCAGCACGATTGTCATAATGCCCAGGCCCAGCAGTAAATCCACCACTAAGTCGGTGCCCATGATTTGATGGACGTGGCCAACCGTATCCAGATGCAGCAGAACCAACATTACGGCCAGCAGCCAGCGCCCCAGGCTGGCTCTGCCCCAGGCAAAACGAACAAGCTGGGTTGAAGCGATGATCCCAACGGCTGAACAAAGAGCGAAAGCGATATAGTGTAGCCACGGATATGGCCGCCACAAAGAGTAGGCAATTTCCAGCGGCAATGCGGCGCTCAGGGCAATCACGGCCGGCAACAACAGCTTTTGGTGCGAAACGTAGAGGAAAACTGCGGCAGCAAAAAGCCCAACTGCAATGATATGCGCGCTGTAAGACAACGCAGCCCATAGCGCTTGATGGCTGCCGGAAGCGCTCAGGGCCAGAAACACCTTAGAGACGGTAAGCACACTCCAACCGGCGATCCATGAAACCAGGTATTTTTCCCGGAAACTGCTGTACAAAAGTATTGCGCCTGCCAGCAGGATCAGCAAAGTCGACATTTCAGCCAGAAATGCCGATTGGAGGGTTAGGTTCATGGTCTATTCAACAGGGTTTCTTCGTCCGAGTAGGGGTAACCTCTGTATACCACGGATTCCCGGTTTTCAGTCGTTTTTTAAGGTGCTAGTACCATTGTATTTTAGGGAACTCTGGGTTACATTAATGCTCCCCCACAGGTAAACTTTCCGAAATGGCCACAGAACGCATATTGGTTGTGGACGACGAAGAGCCGATCCGGGAGATCATCTCTTCCATGCTGAATGCCGCGGGATACAAGACCCGGCAGGCAGCCTCCGGCATGGAGGCTCTGGCCATTCTAAATTCAACCGGCGAGTTCGAATTGATGCTGTCAGACCTGATGATGGCGGAACTTGACGGAATCGCCCTGCTCGAGCGTTCGAAAGAGAAATACCCAGACATGCCGGTGATTATGGTCACCGCGGTCCATGACATTTCAGTCGCGCTGGCAGCCATCCGCAATGGCGCGTATGACTATCTGCTGAAGCCCTTTGAGCGTGAGCAGCTTCTGGCCATGGTCCGCCGGGCCTTAGAGCATCGCCGCTTAAAACTGGAAAACCGGGCATACCAATCGAATCTTGAGTCCTTGGTTGCGGCGCGCACGGAGCAGCTTCGCCAGGCCATGACGGACCTGGAACGCTCGTATGACATTACGCTGGAAGCCCTGGGCGATGCTCTTGATCTGAAAGACGCGGAAACAGAAGGTCACTCTAAGCGGGTTACGGCGTTTACCATCGCCATCGCCCGGGCGATGGGGCTTTCAGGCGACAAGATCCGTGTCATCGCTCGCGGCGCTTTTCTGCATGACATCGGTAAAATGGCCATTCCAGACGCTATCCTGCGCAAGCCGGGCGCGTTGACTGAAGCCGAAACGGAAATCATGCGCGAACACTGCTTCCGCGGCTACCAGATGCTCAAGAAAATTCCGTTCCTGTCTGAAGCCTCTGAAATTGTGTACTCGCATCAGGAACGTTTTGATGGCACGGGTTATCCGCGTGGCTTGAGCGGACAAAGTATACCTCTCGGCGCACGCATTTTCTCTATTGCGGACACTCTGGATGCCATCACCTCTGACCGGCCTTATCGCGCGGCCCAAACGATTCAGGTAGCGCGCGAAGAGGTGGAACGGTTCTCCGGCCGCCAGTTTGATCCGGAAGTCGTACGTGTCTTCCTGGAAATGCCCGACACCATCTGGGAGGATCTGCGCAAAGAGATCAACTCCCAGATCGATCATTTCAGCTATCCCATGAAGCAGGTAGCGGCACTGGCTGGCACAAGCCGCACCACTTAATCTCAATTCCCTGCCTTCGATACGATTTTCAATCCCGAATGTGAATACGCCGCAGTGCTGCATTTTTCCGGCAGAGGCACTAAAATCACTGCTGACTTAGATTGGAAAGGTGCCTATGGCTGTGCTCACGGATGTAGAAATCCAGAAGGAACTCACTTCTTTGAATGGATGGCAGCGTAACGGCAGTGCGATTCAGCGCGTCTTCCGTTTTCCTGATTTTAAAGCGGCTATGCAATTCGTAAACAAGATTGCCGAGGCGGCGGAGCAGGCCAACCACCATCCTGACATCGATATTCGCTACAACACGGTCACCATGGCGTTGGTGTCACATGATTCGGGGGGCGTGACGCAACGTGACGTTCGGATGGCCGGCACGATCAACAAAATCGCCGGTTAGCTTGGTTGAGCCTCTTCCAGGGCTTTGGCCACGCGATCCAGGTTCTGCTGGATCACTTCAAGTTGATCTTCACAAAACTTGTTGAATTCGCCCAATGGATCGCCATGTTCCATCAAATCGTCCAGGAAATGGCGAACGCGTTCGCGGCCCTTCTCGCTGGCGAATACCAGCGCCAGTCCACTTAAGCCCAGCAGTGTTGCGGGCAGAAACCAATTTTTCATGTCACATTCCCTTTCCGGGGAATCGGCACTTGCTGACAATATGATGCTTCAAAATGGCCTCGAATTGTACCTCTGGCCAGTTACTTAGGTAATGTCCTGATTCCTGGAACCCTGATGGCCGGATTCAGGGATCACCCTTAGGGCGCGCCGTGGCTTTACAAAAATTGTGGATTCCAAAGCAGCATTTCTGGAACTTTTGCGCATCTCACGGGTCAAGATTTCCAAATCCATTGAGGTGGAACGTATGCAGGCAAAGTGGGCAGCCTCCGTTTGCTCCGTTGTGTTGATCCTTGGTCTGGGTGCGGTTGGCCAGGAGAGCGGCAATTCCAACGACCCGATTCTTAAAACACGTCCTAATGACAGAAATACTTCGGCTCCGCAGCAGGGGCCTGCCGCGGCTTATCCGGGACAGGGCAGCCCCTCTTCCACCTACGGCGCTCCTCCAAATGCCATTCCTGACGGTTCACGGTTCATCATCAAGCTGAAAGATACCCTTGATACCAAAAAGATGCAGGACGGCAAACACTTTAAAGCCGAGCTTCGTGAGGATCTGGTAACTCCCAGCGGACTGATTATTCCCAAAGGCCGGAGTATCAAGGGCCATGTCGGGCGATTTGAGCATGGCTTTACCG
>JBAVUZ010000098.1:0-5430 GCA_049697035.1 Candidatus Angelobacter sp.
AAGAAATTTACTCAGTCAACGCCGATATCTTTGCGCCGTGTGCTTTGGGCGGCATGCTGAATGACCAGACCATCCCTAAGCTAAAAGCGTCATTGGTGGCAGGCGCGGCCAACAATCAATTGCTGGAGCCTCTCCATGGCGATCTGCTGGAGCAATGCGGTATTGTTTATGCTCCCGATTACGCAGCGAATGCCGGTGGGGTGATCAATGGCTGCTGCCGAGAAATGCTGGGCTGGAACCTCGAGAACACGCTGGCCAAGACCGATGCGATCTATGACACGTTGCTCACGATCTTTGCCATGTCTAAGCGAGAGAAAATTCCAACGTACCAGGCGGCAGACAAGCTGGCAGAAGAGCGGTGGCAAGCGGCGCGAACCTAGCTTTTTGTTTCTTTGGTTTTCTTCTTTATGTAGAGCAGCTTGTCGACCTCCGCCACCACGGCGCCTTCTGCATCTTTCACCAGCACCTGGAATTGAGGTTCCACTTTGGGTTGGACTTCGGCGGCGGCACGGATCTCGGCAATCTTTTCCTCGGTTAGTTCGAACGTCGCTTTCATCACGCCTTTGCCAGGCTTCTTGAAGCGAATGGTCGCGGCCTTGTCCCACACGATGTAATCTGGCCCGAGGATATTGATCAGCATGAGCATGTAAAAAGGGTCGCACATGGAGTAGAGGGATCCGCCAAAATGCGTGCCGACATAGTTGCGGTTGTGGAAGCGCAACGGCATCTCAACTTCAATCCGGCGGAAATCGTTTGCGATATAAGTGACGCGCACGGCGGCGCCGAGGTACGGTGGATAGAGATTGACCCATCGCTTGAGCCTACGGGCAGCGGCTGCGGATTTGCCGGCGTTGTTAGTCGTCAATGGATCCCTCCAAAAAACTTAAGCCACAAAGGACACGAAGGACCATAAAGTGGTTCCTTCGTGTAGCTTATCGCCAGCGTTTCCAAATAAAACAGGGTGCGCTTTTCGCGCACCCTTGTCATACAGTTTAACTTTATTTTTTCGCGGGCGCTTTCTTCGTGGCCGTTCCGCCCTTCTTCGCCGGGCTGGCTTGTCCTTTTGACGGGTCATCAGCCGGGTTGACATAGATGAGCTTGAACGGCCCCATGGCGCTGACCTGAACCACGGTTTCCCCCTTGGTCATGGCGTAATGGTTGTGGTGCGGCGGCACGACCGCCAACGATTCCGGCGGCAAAGTCGTCATTGAGCTCTCGTCAAACTTATCGCCCATGCCAACGTGGAATTCGCCGGAAAGCACGGTCACGTTTTCCGCCGTCGGATGCCAGTGCGGCATGATCCTGTAACCATCAGGCAGCTTCAGGCGGACTGTGAACGGCCCGGGCTTGCCTGGATCTCCAGCCATTACGGCGAACTGTGCGCCGGACGGAAAGACGGCAGGCGCAGGCCCCCATTGAATCTTGTCGGGCGTGACCACGACCGCGGCAGGACCTGCTGGTTTGGCTTTTGTAGCAGCTTTCTTCGGGGCGGCTGTCTGCGCCAGTGAAATCAGAGGGAGCAGAAGCAGGATCGCCAACAATTTACGCATGTAACCTCCAGATGCAATGTAACGGTGATCTTTCTGGCATAAAATTCTACTCCGTCCAGGCCGGTGAAATCATAAAAAGAACTGCCGGAGTCTGATTGTGCATCTCTTCAATCCACGGAGGAACCATGACCGCTGACGTAATCATATTGAATGTGTTCGCACTGGCCGTTGGGCTGGCGGCGGGCGCAAAGCGAATTCGATCGGAGCGCACTACGCGCAGCAACCTGCCATTCAGTGACGCGGTATGGCACGGCAATACGCTCTATCTCTGCGGACACATCGGTCTTGATCCACAGACCGGCCGGCCGCCTGCCACTGCCGACGAAGAAGCACGGCTGGTGATGGACGGCGTGAAGCGCACGCTGCAATCCGCCGGCTTGACCATGGACGATCTTCTCTCTGTTCAGATCTTTTGCTCCGACGTTTCGCTTTTCGAAGCTTTCAACGTTGTTTATCGAACCTATTTTAAAGGTGAATTTCCAGCGCGGGCATTCCTTGGCTCGGGCAAGTTGTTGTTTGATGCCCGCTTTGAAGTGCAGGGAATTGCTGGAAAATCGTAAGTCTGTTGCCATGTCTATTCGGCGGTTGTGGGATCGATTTTTGTTTTAATTTCTGAAACTTTATTGGCAGGAAAGCCGCCCTGACTCGCGTGCTCCCGCACCATCTTTTCATTGGGCGCAATATAGATGCAGTAAATCTTGTCCTGGGTCACAAAGCTTTCCACCCACTGAATTTGTGGTCCCATGTTATTCAGTACTCCGCAAGATTTCTGCGAGATGGCTTGCAGCTCTTCCGGTTTCAGGTTTCCCACGCCGGGAATTTCGTGCTCAATGACGTATTTGGGCATTTTGATCTTCTCCTGTTTTGGAAGTATGGAGATTGTCTACGCGCTGAAGCTTTTGGGTAAGCACAGAAAGCAACTCTCACCAAAAAGCCCAGTCTCAACACTGATAACACTGATCAGGAAAAGCAGAAAAAGACAAAACCAAACCTTTGAAACATAGAGACCCAGAGGAAGCGGAGGTCTGGATTTTCCAATTCTGGCAATTACCCAGTTTGGGTCTTGGCAATTCCTCCGTGTCTCCGTGATGAGAGTTGCTTTGTCATCAGATTTCAGTTCAGGTTTTTGCGACAAAGGCATCGCGGTCGTACTTTAGCAGCTCGCCGATCCGTTCCAGCGTGATGTCCGCCTGCGGATACGCCGCAAGAATTTCAGGATCAAGCGCGTAGTGGCCTTGCCTGGGAAAAACGGTTGTGACTTTGCTGCCCCAGATTTTTTTCACTTCGGCCAGAATGCGGATCTTGTCATCGATCAGAACGTAATGATCGGCAGGGAATCGGCGCTCCACGTCGTCCAATTCTTTTTCCTTGTGAATATAGATCAGCACATTGCCATTCACCGCCTCATAAATTCCAGAGCGTTCAACCTTGCGCGGCTGGAAAACAACGTCGCCATCAGAGAGAATCGCCGCAGTGCCCCATTGCTTCACATGCTCGATTGCGTCGAGCGAATCAGGATAAAGCCGCGTGGCAAATGGATAGTTAATAAGAAAGTGTGAAACCGTAAGCAGGCTGGGATCGCGCGGATGCTCCAGACGATAGCGCTGCAGCGCGCCAAGATAATCCGCATAGCCAAGCTCGGTGCGGATTTGCTCAAAGAAGTCCCAGTAGTGCTGTTGGCGTTCAGGGCCAACTTGCTGCTCCAGATGGCGCTTAAGATCGGCAGTGACGTGATCGTTATCAAGCAGCGTGTTGTCAACGTCAAAGAGGAAGACGAGATTGGCCATGGCGATCCGAAAATCTATATTAACCGTACAAGCGAAAATAAAAAGTGATGGGCTGCCCAAAAGCAGCAGCCCATTCTGATGCACAGAAAGCTTTTAAAGCCTACGCTGAAGCAGCGCGGGCTTGGACAGGAGCTTGGAAAGCGGCCTTTACTTCAGGCTTGAGCAGGTACCAGATGACGAAGGCGTCTACCGCGACCCAAAACAGGCTCCATACAACAGCAAACAAGTTGAAATGGGCCAAAGAGCCAAGCAATCCAAGCAACTGCATGGCGGCGCTGATTGCGAACAGAACAATGCTGACAATGCGCGCCCATCCTTTGAGTTTCCACATACCAAATCCCACTAGAGCGCTAACTCCACCAATGATGATGATAAACACCCCGCCACAGCCCCAAGTCCAGCGAGAATACCGGCAGCACCTGCACTGCCCTGGCCCTGTTGACTGAGCATCGTGGCTATAAAACCGCCTCCCAGAATCATGCCGATTCCACCCAGGAGACAAAAGGCGGCCCCGATAAAGTTGAGAATCGCAAGAATCGTAACGCCCACAGGTCTACCCATACGCATTCCTCCTCGAAAAGTTGCTTTGCTGCCGCGTATTCTACTCACACTTTGCCACAATCCAGCATGGAAATTTTGCCCGATCTTGGCGATTCGCGTCTGTTCGCGTAAATTCGCGTTAAATTTCTTGCCCGTTTTCTCCGATGTCGACGATACCGCGGGCGATCACGGCGATCTCTTGGCGATTTTCAATCCGTGGCATTCCTGATCCGCGACTATCCGCGTTGATCTGCGGTAAGGTTTTGCCTTTTTGGGCAATCGTTTTACGGCCCTCTGCCTGCGTCCCTCAGCCACAGACCCCACCCCCCTAGACGTTTTGTTGAAAACAAAGGCCACAAAGTGCCATTCGAGCATTCGACCGAGCGGTGACCGAGCGGTCGAAGCTCTCTTTTCGCGTTTTTCAGCGGTCGAATCCGGCCCAATTTCAGCCTGATTTTTCTGCTTTTACTGTTCGGTCGGCAGAGGGTCGTAACTGCAAGAAAGCCTCGCGGCGCTTTGGCTGACTAGATCGCTGAGTGCTGAATGCTTATTGTCAAAGATCATCCAAAGAATCGGATTGGGCCGTCCTAGTAGTTGTCCGTCACCAACTGGCTTAGGGCTAATCACTCGAAGATATTATATCGTGTTTTGTTCGCTCTTTTCAATTGGAAGTTCTTAGGAGAACCTGTTTTTCTGAGAAAATCTGCGCCTTATGGAGGGTTCTGGCCACTGACAGTCCAGGGATACTGTCGCCACAAGCGCGTTTCACAGGATCAATGTCGGATGCCGGCTCAAATCCTTGCTCGATGAGCGCGTTGGCCTCAAGGCGGCAGCTGAGCCAAGGGTCATTGATCCGGTAAGGCGACGATTCGGCCAGGTGACGAGAGCGCGATTGAACTAAGCCTCCGCAGCCACCCCTGGCTGGGGTTGCAGGGATGGACCTGCGTTTGCTTTGCGTTCATTATCTCGCGCATGACGATCATCCAGGCTTCAACTTCTTATTTCGCCTGTGCCAGCCCCGCAACAACTGCAGCAAGTTTATCGAGTATCTGGTTCCAGCCCTCTAATTGACCGCTATTTTTCGCGCTCTCCATGGGTTCATTTCCAATGAAGGTGAGTTTCGTCTGGCCGTTTCCTAGATCCTCAAAGATGGTCACGTCGTACGCACCCTCTCTCGCCTCATGTTCTATTCCTAGCTGCGCAGGATCGATCTTGTTTCCCTTCGCGTCGGAAAAGTACATCAAGGAAACGATCTTCTCGTACGGAACAATCTCGTGGTATTCAACCGCATTCCAGAACTCCTGCCCATCCGGCGACTTCATGCAGCAGAGGAATTTTCCTCCAACGCGAAAATCCATCTCGCAAACGGGCGCAGTAAAGCCCTTCGGGCCCCACCACTGCATCACATATTTCGGGTCTGTCCACGCCTTCCAAACCAATTCGCGTGGGGCATCAAAAACTCTTGTGACAACCATCCGCTCCGTCTCATTCAACGTGCTTTTAGTCATGTCCAACCTCCGCTTTTTTCATTTGATTCACAACTGCATCCAGCC
>JBAVUZ010000099.1:0-6567 GCA_049697035.1 Candidatus Angelobacter sp.
TATTTGGTGAACGACTTATACCGACGGTTTATGGTGCGGCAGAAAACTGAGAAGCATTACGTCGCGGTAGGACGACTTTTCACCATCTTAATGGTGTTGATCAGTGGTTATGTTGCTTCCCAACTTCATTCCGTCGGCCAGGGATGGCAGATCGTTCTTGGCCTAGGCGTAGGGACTGGCGCAGTGTACATTCTGCGCTGGTATTGGTGGCGTATCAGTGCGTGGAGCGAAATCAGCGCGATGGTGGTGGCTGCGGTGGTGGCGGTTTATCTCAACAAACATTTTCCGGGCGACGACCCTGTTACCTTTGCCAAAACTTCGCTGATTACGGCAGGAATCACTACGGTGGCGTGGATTGCGGCCACTTTTCTGACTCCTGCAGAGTCAGAAGAAAAGCTGCTGGCATTTTATCGGCGCGTGCGGCCCACAGTGTATGGCTGGAATCGGATTGCCGCTCTGGCGCCGGAAATCCCGCAAGTACGCGATATCAGCAGCAACGCTTTTGACTGGCTCATGGGATGCATTCTCGTCTATGCCACGCTGTTTGGAATCGGCAAGGTCATTTTTGGCGAACTGCCGCTTGGCCTTCTGCTGCTGGCAATGGCCGCCGGCGCCGGTTACCTGATTTTCTGGGACCTCTCACGCCGCGGCTGGCAGGCGCTTTCCGGGACGGACCAGACGGCTGTTACACTCAAGATGGATTCGTCGCAGGCACAGAAGAACCTTTCCTGACGCACGAATCCAAACTTGCGAGGGAGCGAACGCCGAAATGAGCTTTAAGATTGAATCGATCCACTTGAATGAAGTGATTGTCGTGCAGCCGGAGGTGCGCGGGGATTCGCGCGGCTTCTTTATGGAAACCTACCGCGCTGACCAGTTCAAGGAGTTAGGGCTGCCAACAAACTTTGTCCAGGACAACCATTCCAAGTCAAAAAAGGGCGTGTTGCGCGGACTGCACTTTCAATGGGAACCGCCCATGGGCAAACTGATGCGCGTGACGCGCGGTGCGGCGTTCCTGGTTGCCGTGGATATTCGCAAGGGCTCGCCTACGCTGGGAAAATGGTTTGGGGTTGAGGTGACAGAGGAAAACAAGAAGCAGGTATGGGCGCCCTTTAACTTTGCGCGCGGATTCTGTTCGCTTACCGACGATTGCGAAGTCCAATACAAGACGACAGGTGTTTACAACCAGAACGCCGAGAGCGGAATTCATTTTGCCGATCCGCAGATTGGGATCAAGTGGCCCATTGACATAGCTACGGCGGAAACTTCAGAGCGGGACCGCAAGGGGCAGAGCCTGGCGCAATGGCTGGCCTCGCCTCTCTCAGACAAACTCAAGTACGAGGCAAAGTAGGACTTCAGTCTAGTCACGCGACTTCTGTAACGCCTGCCTTGCCGCGTCCAGTTGCTTCCGGCGCACTTTATCGACCTTGGGCAACTGGAGATCCATGTTTTCCAGTGTCTGAATAATGGCCGAGCTGACCGCGATATGGGTAAACCATTTGTGATCAGCGGGCACAACATACCAGGGCGCATCTGGCGTAGAAGTATGGCGGATCATGTCTTCATAGGCGTTCATGTAGTCGTCCCAGTATTTGCGTTCATGGACGTCGGCTTCTGAAAATTTCCAGTTCTTTTCCGGCTCGTCCAGTCGGGCCAGGAAGCGCCGCTTCTGCTCCTCTTTGGAAATATGGAGAAAGAACTTTCGGATGATGACGCCGTTGCGCGTCAGGTATTCTTCAAAATTTCGGATGTCCTTGAAGCGCTCTTTCCATATCTTCTTCGTTACTACTTCCGGCGGAAGATGCTGCTTGTCCAGATATTCCTGATGCACCCGAACGACGAGGACTTCTTCATAATATGAACGGTTGAAGATGCCGATTTTTCCGCGCTCCGGCAGCTGGCGCGTCGTTCGCCAGAGGAAATCATGGTCCAATTCTTCGGCTGAGGGCTGTTTAAAGCTCGATACCTCACAAGCCTGCGGATTTACGCCGGACATTACGTGCTTGATCAGGCTGTCCTTGCCCGCCGCGTCCATGGCCTGGAAGATCAGGAGCACGGCCCACTGGTTCTGGGCGTAGAGTTTCTCCTGCAGATCCTGCAGCACAGCCACGCTCTTCTGCAAAAGCTCATCGGCTTTTTCTTTAGAATGGATGCCGCGGATATCGCCGGGATCGAAATCTTTGAGACGAAAAGATCCCGCGTGCCTGACCTGAAATGCGTCCGCCAGCTTGAGGGCTTTCTTCGCGATCTTCATCACATCTGTTGTACTCCAAAGGTGACGAAGATCGCAAAGACAACTGGTTTTCTAGGCCTCCATGGAAAGGAATGGGTCTTCCTGCCGGGGCCGGCCCACAGGCGGTACCTGTTCGTTCTTGAGAAGCTCTTCATATTCCTGCAGAGAAGGGAAGAGGTCCTGCCGGGCTTCCAGAGGCAGGGTTGAACCCTCGGGCGCAGTCACAAAAGCGCAGAACTTTTCCAGCAACCTGGCTTCGCGATTGAACTGATCAATCCAGAGGAACTGCCCCTCTTCATTAATTTCCAGGAACCACCACGTGCCCTGGGCGTCAACGCCAAAATCGAGTGAGCCAAAACACACCCCGGACCGCCGCGCGAACTCCAGAACTCCCTTTTCGACATCTGGGGGAGTGGGAACCAGCTCGGCAGTCACGTGGCCTAATCCTGCGTCCTGCCGCCAATCCAGCGCCTGCTTCTTGTTCCTCAGCGCGTAGGAGTAAATGTGATTGCCCATCAGTACCATGCGGATGTCATATTCCTTGGGAACGCGTTCCTGGTAGATGGCGGGCGCATAGGTCAGAACTTCATCGCTCGGCAACTGGTCGCTTGTCAGCTCAAAAGTTTCTGTAATAGCCACTGACATCTGGCCTTCCTTCTGCCATACGTGCGGAGTAAAGCCTTTGCAGATGGTGCGGGCATTTTTGCGAGCAAAGAATTCTCTGACCGTTGCAGGATGATTGGACATCAAGGTTGCCGGTATCTTGAGTCCGCATTTGCGGGCCAGCTGTATCTGCACGGCTTTTTGGATCATAACGCGGGCAGCGGAATACTTGTTGATGCACCACACTGGCATGGTTTCAAAGAAATAAGCGATGGAATGGTAGAAGCAGCGGTATTCGAGCGCGGCAAATTTCTTGTCTGCTTCAGAAACCTTGGGGTTGTGGACCGGAACCTCCGGACGGCGAATCCATATCACATCACCGGCGTCAACAGAATGTCCTCCCAGAATGAGGGTGTCGTCGCCATTCATCAGGAGGGAAGACTGACCTTCGTCAGTCCAAGAGAGACCTGCCCAGCACACCACCTTTTGGCCCGCCTTTTCCATGGCCCACTTGATAGGGGCTGTGTGGTTATCGTCCGCTGGCGCTAAAACTATGAGCTTCATTGCGTTGCCTCCGTTTCAGAAGTTTGCTTGTTATAAGTCGGGCGGCGCCGACAAAGGACACCGCCCGGGATTGATCAAGGACCACATTCACCAATGGTCTGATCTCCATTAAGGAATTGTTGTTTGCTGTCCACAAAGCAGGGTGTGAGCGTGCGGCGGGTTTTGAAGGCGCCGGTGACGGTTTCCACTTCCTGCTCACTAAGTTCGCGAGCGCCCCTGCGGGTCAGTACGCGATTGTCCTGGTCCATAAGTTCCTCCTTGATGATTGCTAAGCGATTGCACTGGATGCTGGTAAAAGGGGCGCCCGAAGGCGCCACCGGTTAATTGGAGCATTCGCCATCGAACACGCCAACCGCAACCAGGGTGCATGCGGTCAACGTCCTGAAACCGCCGCTTACCTGCTCGACTTCCTGCTCATTCAGGTCACGAGCACCCTGGCGAACCAATACTCTGTTCTGGTTATTCATTTTTTCTCCTTTCGTTATTGGGTCCGTTTAAGCGGGCCCAAGCTCGTCAAAAGGGTTTGTTCCGCGACGCCTGCGGGGACGCCGCTTGGAACCGGGTTAACTGCATTCGTGGAGATCTCCGTCAATTGCGCCGGCTGCGGTCACGCTGCATTTGGTCGCCGTCCTGAGTCCGCCGCATACCTGTTCGACCTCCTTTTCGGTCAGGTCACGGGCGCCCCTGCGCACTAATACTCTGTTCTGATCATTCATGCTTATGCTCCTTTCTTCATTGGTCCGTTAAGCGGACCTAACTCTTCAAGAAAAGTTTCACGGGTGTCCGGGCGACGGGACGAAAATACGGGCGCCGCCGAGGGCAATCCGCGATGAAACTAGCACTCTCCGAGAAAGGTGTCGCCGTCTCTTTGGCCTAAACTATTAATCGAGCAGAACGTGGCCGTACGCAATCCTCCGCCCACGCGCTCCATTTCCTCAGCATTCAAATCACGAGCGCCCTTGCGAGCTAACACTCTGTTGTGGTCATTCATGTTTTGCTCCTTTCATCATTTTGGGTCCGTTGGGCGACCCAATCTCGTTAAAAGAAGTCTTCACGGCGGGAATGGCTATACGTCGGCGCCGCACTCACTGTTGAAAGTATCTCCGTCCGCGCTGGCGTTAGTCGAAGTAGGGGCGGTGCAAAGGGTCGCGGTGCGTATTCCTCCACCGACGTGCTCGACTTCCTGCTCACTTAACGCACGAGCGCCTCGGCGAAGCAATACTCGATTCAGGTCATTCATACTTTTGTCTCCTTTCGTGATTTTGGGCCCATCCATGGCCCAAGCTTTTAACAGCCAACCTCACCGACGTGTTGATCTCCATCCGGAGAGGGAGAGCTGGTGCAGAGAGAAAAGGTAATAAACCCTCCGTTGACGATTTCAGATTCTGTCGGTGTCAATTCGCGAGCACCCCGGCGAATCAATACTCTGTTCTGATTATTCATTTTTTCTTCCTTTCATCATTGGATCCGTGAACTGGGCCCAGGCTCTTTCAAAAAAAACAACTTGCCAGACCGCCCTGGGCGAGGGGCGACTGTCTAATAGCTAGCACTCGCCGATGGAAGCATCTCCGTCCCGGTGGTGTGGTCCGGGGCCAATGGTGCAGGGTGTAAGGGTACGCAGGCCGCCATTAATGCGGTCGGTTTCCTGCTCGGTCAACTCACGAGCGCCCTTGCGGCAGAGCACGCGATTTTCCTGGTCCATACATTTACTCCTTCTTGCGGCACAAAACTTTCTCGAGACCATGAATTCCGCCGGGAATGAAGTCCCGGGCTTTGAAAGCGGCGGCGCCGCAAAGGCGCCACCGCTGTTCAGCAATGGGGCCCACACTCGCCAATGGAGGCATCCCCGTCCTTGTTAGGGCAAGCGGTAGAGGGGATGGTGCACAAGGTTGTGGTACTTATTCCTCCGCCGACGCGCTCGATTTCTTCCGTACTCAATGAGCGAGCACCCCGGCGAATCAATACTCTGTTCTGATCATCCATGATTTTCTTTCCTTTCATCTTTGGGTCCACGCAACGGGCCCAAGCCTTTCAAAAAACCGCTCGAACTGCAGAAGGGAGGCCCGCTTTTCTGAGCTAGCATTCACCAATGGAAGCATCTCCGTCCGCGCTGCGCGAGTCAGGATCAGCGGTGCAAGCTGTGAGGGTATTTATGCCTCCTTTGACAAGATCGATCTCTTCCGCTGTAAGGTTGCGAGCGCCCTTGCGAATCAATACTCTGTTCTGGTCGTTCATAGTTTCCCTTCGTCATTTTTATCGTCGGTCGATTCTGGCGGCCCAAGTCTTTCAAAACGATCTTGCCGGGCCGCCTGGGAAAAGCGGCCCGATAAGAACTAGCACTCACCCAAGGAAACATCCCCGTCTTTTTGTGCAGAGGCGCCGATCGTGCAGAGCGTAAGAGTACGCAAGCCTCCGTTAATCAGGTCGGCTTCTGTAGGCGTCAACTCACGAGCACCGCGGCGGATTAAAACTCTGTCCTGTTCCTTCATTACTTTTCTCCTTTTTTCGTCATTTTGGGTCCGATGAACGGCCCCAATCTCTTGAAAGCGATTTCTTGTCGGGCCGCCGGATAGAAGCAACCCCACACGAACTAGCATTCGCCGATTGAGGCATCTCCGTCTTTACCAAAATCCGGATCCCACGTGCAGGCAGTAAGAGTACCCAGAGATCCGCCGACGCGTCCGGTCTCTTCCCGATCCAATTCACGAGCACCCTTGCGGATCAATACTCTGTTCTGGTCATTCATGTTTAACTCTCCTTTGTCGCAATTTTGGGTCCTTGCGGGCCCAATCTCTTCAAAAGAAGCTGTCTGGCCGCCCTTCAGCACGGGTAGTCGGGCGGCCGCGTTTCCATTAAATGAAATTCGAGTCCTTGTTTGCATCGCTGCAGCCATCGCCCACACTTGTAACCGTGGCGGTAGCCATTCTGCATGGCAGTGCTCACCTGACCAATTTCGTCGATCGTAAGCTCCCGTGGTGCCGTGCTCCGCTTTCATTCGCCCGCCCGCGGGCCTCGGATTAAGGACAAAATGTGTCTTCGTCCGAGCCGCCTTTAGGCAGGTGTGTGAACGTGAGTTGGCACGGCGGGCCGGCAGCGCTTACGCTCTCGACTTCTTCCTCGGTTAACAGCCGGGCGCCCATGCGGAGCAGCACCCGATTAGGTTCGAT
>JBAVUZ010000100.1:0-2600 GCA_049697035.1 Candidatus Angelobacter sp.
GCTCGGGGTTGGCCGAGCTGGTCTCCGCGTGGGGCTATCGAACCGATACAGCCAAAGACGGATTGGAAGGCCTGGAAAAAGTAGCCACCTGGTCTCCAGGAATCGTGGTAACCGACTTCAAAATGCCGCGCATGGACGGCATGGAGCTGTTGCAGCGGCTTTCTGACCAGCCGCAGCAGATTGCCGTGGTATTGCTGACGGCCCAGGGCAGCATAGATGTCGCCGTGGATGCCATGAAGGCAGGCGCGTACGACTTTATACAGAAGCCGGTGGACCCGGCGCGGCTGCGGCAGATTTTGCAGAATGCTTCCCGGCAGCGCGGCACGACGGTGGAGCTGGAAGTCACAAAAAAGAAGCTGCGCGATACCGGCGTCTTCGGCCAGATGGTTGGATCGTCACGCCCAATGCAGGAGATTTTTCACCTGATTGAGATGGTGGCGCCCAGCACTGCGTCCGTGCTGATTACCGGGGAGAGCGGAACCGGCAAAGAGATGGTGGCGCGCACGATCCATGACCTGAGCCCGCGTAAGAACAAGCCTTTTGTCGCGATCAACTGCTCGGCGATTCCGGAAACGCTGATTGAAAGCGAAATCTTTGGCCACGAAAAAGGCGCGTTTACCGGAGCGATGGAGCGCCGGGCTGGCTGCTTTGAGCTGGCTGAAGAAGGCACGCTGCTGCTGGATGAAATCGGAGAGATGCCTGCCGCGACGCAGGCCAAACTGCTGCGCGTGCTGGAAGACCGCAAACTTCGCCGGCTGGGCAGCAAGGTAGAAACACCTGTCGACGTGCGAGTGCTGGCGGCCACCAATAAAGTTCCTGAAGAGGCGGTGGCCAAGGGCGAGCTGCGCGGCGATCTTTATTATCGGCTCAACGTTTTCAATATCCACCTGCCGCCGTTGCGCGACCACAAAGAAGATATCCCGCAACTGGTGGACGCTCTGCTTGCTGACATGAATGCCAAGCATGGGCGCAAAGTGGCAGGCGTGGCGGACCATGTTCTGCAAATGTTCCAGAACCATAACTGGCCGGGCAACGTGCGTGAACTACGAAACACCATGGAGCGCGGCGTGATCGTTTGTGACGGAAACCTGCTGGACCAGCGCCATCTGCCGCCGAACTTTGGCAACATGGGCGTTCGCGTCCCGTCGAGCGATGGCGAAGGAATCCGGCTGGAAGTGGGAACCACCGTGGGTGAGGCCGAAAAAATGCTCATCCTGAAAACACTGGCGGCGAACAATAACAATAAGACGCGGGCCGCGGAAGTTCTGGGAATCAGCCTGAAAACGCTGCACAATAAATTGAAGGAATACGGAAGCGCTTCCGCCGTAGCCAGCGACGGCGCGAGCTAAAAAGACCCTTTGCATTTGCCGTGGCGATAGCTGAAGATGGCAAATGAAAACATAGGGAGTTCCGCTACTAAGAAGTGAATGATGCCTGCCTTGAGCCTGAAAACCAAGCTGGTTTTCGCCATCACCGCCATGGTGGTGGCGATTGTGGCCACGCTTTCGACGCTTTACATTTCGGAAGTGGTGCATCAGCGCATCCATGAGGTTTATCAGGTGGCTGACGTGATCAAGCTGCACGTCTTCGCCGTATCAAAACCGGCCATGGGCGTGGACCTGAGCAGTTCCAAGATTGATCTGAACGATCCCAAACAGGTTGAAGCAGCGGTGCAGGAGTTGCTGCAATACGATACCGGCATCACCGCGCTGCTGGAATCGGTGACCGGCGATTCACCCAACATCCTTGACGTGAGCATTGTGGACGCAGACGGCCTGGCGCTGCTGCATACGAATCCGGCGCTACAGGGCACGGTGATCCCCGCACGAGAAGACTTCAAGAACGTGCTAGACAGCGGACTTCGCCAGCAATTGAAGCTGATTTACGGCCCGGCGCGCGCCTATGACGTCCGCCTGCCTTTGATTCATACCGCAACAGGCAAGCCGTTTGGCGAAGTGCGCGTCGGCGTTTATACCGCGTTCCTGAAGCAGGACATTCAGCCGCAAATCCGCCGCGCGCTGATTTTTTCCGGCACAGCCATCCTGCTCAGCATGATTCTGGCGGCAGGCCTGTCAAATCTTGCGCTGCGACCGCTGGCGGCCATCAGCCGCCGGCTTGATTTGATCAGCTCCGGCAAAGCTGATCTGGTAGCCACTCCGCAAAAGCGCTCCGACGAATACGGCACCGTCTCCACCAAGATCGAGCGACTGGGCCGGCAGATGCGCGACGTGAAAGAGGTCTTCTCCGCCCTGAAGGAAAACCTCGACCAGATGATGGCCAACCTGCAGGACGGCGTGATGCTGTTTACCAGCGACTCCAATGCGGTGCTGGTCAGCGCCTCAGCAGAGCGATTTATCGGCAAGGCGCGCGGTGAGATGCTGGGCCGCCAGCCGGAAGGGATTTTCTCGCGTGAATCGATTCTGGGGCGCAAAATACTGGACGCGTTTGCTTCGCGCGAGGCTGTGGGCCTGGAAGAAATCGAGGATGCGCAGGGACGGCACATACAGATTTCGCTCGACTTTATTGAGGAGCACGGCGAGCGCATTGGCGCGCTGCTCACGTTGCGCGACGCCGAATCGGTCCATCGCATTGAGGATGAG
>JBAVUZ010000101.1:0-3922 GCA_049697035.1 Candidatus Angelobacter sp.
TGGCGACGCGCTGGCGGCTGGCGCAGAAAGCTTTTGCCACCACCGCTTCCTATGACAGCGCGATTGCCGCCACCCTGGCCAGCACTTCCCTGAGCGAAAATGCGAAAGACTTTCAGCTTCCGGCGACCACCGCCAGCGATGATTTCCCTGCTGTCCTGCGCTTTGGGTTGAACAAAGCCATGGACCTGCGTTACGGAGAAAACCCGCACCAGCGCGCTGCCATGTATTCAGACGGCTCTGGCGCGGGCGTGGCCAACGGCAAACAGCTTCAGGGCAAGGAACTTTCATTCAACAACATTGTGGATCTGCAAGCCGCATGGGACCTGGCGCAGGAATTTGATGAAACGGCATGCGCCATCATCAAGCACACCAATCCTTCAGGCTGTTCCACGGGTAAGACATTGGTTGAAGCTTACATGCGCGCCAAAGAGACTGATCCAGTTTCGGCCTTTGGTGGCGTGATCGGCGTGAACCGGGTGATTGATGGCGCTGCCGCGGAAGAAATGGCCAAACTTTTCGTCGAGGCCATTGCCGCGCCGGGCTATTCACCTGAAGCGAAGGAAAAATTCGCGGCCAAAAAGAACCTGCGTCTGGTCGAGGTAAAACCAAATGCGCAAAAGTTTGCCATGAAGCAGGTTTCCGGCGGCATGCTGGTGCAGGACGCGGACGTTCGTCCCTTGACCCAGGCCGACCTGAAGGTCGCGACCACGCGCGAACCCACTCCGGAAGAAATGCGCGCGCTGCTGTTTGCCTGGAAAGTCTGCAAACATGTGAAATCAAATGCCATTGTTTATGCCCGCGAAGGCCAGACTGTGGGCGTGGGAGCGGGGCAGATGTCGCGTGTGGATTCATGCAAGATTGGCGCCATGAAAGCGATCTTACCTTTACAGGGCACGGTGGCCGCTTCAGACGCTTTTTTCCCTTTTCCGGACGGTGTGGAAGAGATTGCCAAAGCCGGGGCCACGGCCATTATTCAACCGGGCGGCTCCATGCGCGACCAGGAAGTGATCGATACGGCGAACCGCCTGAGGCTGGCCATGGTGCTCACAGGTGTGCGCCACTTCCGTCACTAGTCAAGATTTGTAATCTGGTGCCGAAAGGGCAGGACTAAGGTCTAGAATTAGAGAAGGGTGAATAGGCGCTACCGGAAAGGGTGTCTGTGCATCCAATTAAGAAGGTGTTTTCGGTTCGTTCTATGACTTTCATAAAAACTCGCATTTTTCTCCCCGGGCTGCTTTTGCTTACAACCACCAGCATGTTTGCTCAGCAGAACGCGCCAAAGTCTCAGCCACCTGCTAAAGCTGCGCCAGCAAAGAAAGATGCCGCTCCCGCACAGCAAGCGCCTGGCGCCAAGGCCGCGCCCGAGCAGCCCAAAGCGGACAAGAAACCTGACCAGGCCGCCGCTTATTATCATTTCTCACTGGCGCACATGTATGAAGAAATGATGGCGATGTACGGACGCTCAGAATTCGCCACCAAGGCCATTGAAGAGTACCGGCTGGCCATTGAAAACGATCCTTCCTCAGAATATTTGAATGCGTCGCTGGCGGAACTGTACGCCAAGACCGGACGCATCCGTGACGCCGTGTTGGAAGCGCAAGACATCATCAAGCGCGACCCGAACAACCTGGAAGCACACAAACTGCTGGGCCGAATCTACCTGCGCTCGCTCGGCGATCTGCAGCCGGGAACGCAGTCGAGTGAAGTGCTCAACCTGGCCATCGAGCAATATCAAGCCATCACCAAAATTGAGCCCCAAAATGCTGACAATCACCTGCTGCTGGGACGGCTATATTTTTTGAACAAAGATGCGGCCAAGGCGGAAACCGAGTTCAAGTCCGCGCTCAATCTCGATCCGAATTCTGAAGAAGCCATTACCAACCTGGCCTTCCTCTACAACGATGAAGGCGCAACCAATAAAGCCGCTGATTTATTAAAGACTGTGCCGGAAGGCCAGCGCTCCGCCAAGATTTACTCCGCTCTGGGAACTACCTACGAGCAGCAAAAAGATTACAAGAACGCCATTGCCTCATTCCGGCAGGCCCTGGCCATGGATAAGGAAAACCTGGACGCCATGCGCGGCCTGGCCCAGAACCTGGCCAATGACAACCAGATTGATGCCGCGCTCGATGAATATCGCACAATCCAGGATGCCGATCCGCAGGATGCCACTGCGGCGCTGCGAGTGGCTGAAATCTATCGTCGCCAGGGAAAGTTTGATCTGGCCATGGAGAACCTGAAGAAAGCCGCAGCGCTGGTGCAGGACTCGCTGGAAATTCCTTATAACGAAGCATTGATCCTGGAAGCCCAGGGCAAGTATGAAGACGCTGCCACGGTTCTTCAAAAGCTCGTCGCTCATCCGCTGCCGCCGAATGCGCGCGCCGGAGACAAGAGCAATCGTGCGTTGTTTCTGGAACGGCTTGGCAACGTCTATCGCGAAGCCGGCCGGCCATTGCTATCGCTCGAAACATTCCGCAAGATCATCGATCTGGGCGGAGATGAAGCGGCGCGCGGCTATCAAGACGTAATCGATTCCTATCGCGACCAGAAGCAGTGGAGCGACGCCACGAAGACTGCACAGGAAGCGGTGAAAAACCTTCCAAATGACAAAGGCCTGAAATTGACACTGGCGCAGCAGATGGCCGATAACGGCAAAGCCGATGAGAGCGTGCAACTGGCCAAATCCGTGCTCAAGGGCGGGCCTGATGACCGCGACTCTTACATCATGCTCTCGCAGATTTACATGCGGCTGAAGCGCTGGAAAGAATCGGAAGAAGCGATAACGCAGGCGGAGAAGCTGGCAACGCGCCCGGAAGAAAAGGAATATATCCGCTTCCTGCAAGGTTCCATTTACGAGCGGCAGAAAAAGTATGACCAGGCGGAGCAGGCTTTCCGCCAGGTGCTGCAACAGAATCCCAGCAACAGCATGGCGTTGAATTACCTTGGCTACATGCTGGCTGATCGCAACAGCCATCTTGAAGAAGCGCTCACACTGATCAAGAAGGCTTTAGATCTCGATCCGCAAAACAGCGCTTACCTTGATTCACTCGGCTGGGCTTATTTCCGCCTTGGCAACTATGACCAGGCAGAAGAGAACCTTCGCCGCGCCGCGGATAAAACTCCGAATGATCCCACCGTCCAGGACCATCTGGGCGAACTCTACGCGCGCACCAACCGATTCAAGCTGGCAGCTGCTCACTGGGAACGCGCGCTGGATGAATGGAATAAATCAGTGCCAGCAGACGTGGACCAGCAAGACGTTGCCCGCGTTACCAAAAAGCTGGAAAGCACAAAAGTAAAATTGGCCCAGCAGACCCAGAAGTAAAAAAGCTTTTTCGCACACCACATTCAGCCCCTGCGCTGTTTCGACTTTCGAAATGGTTCAGGGGTTGACTGCTGTCTAGCTAGGTGACGTCTTCTCGAGTCTGGTTCTTCTTCTCCGTGTCTCGGTGTCTCTATTCAGAGTTTAATTTTTAATTGGCAATCTTTGGCAATTCCGGCGATTTTTGGCAATTTCACTCCTTCACTCGCTCCGCAACGCAATTACGTAATCAGCTTACTGGCGTCACGCCAGGTACGTTCCGCGGTAAATATGCGCCCAGCAGGAGCCACGCCGCGCTACAGCACTAGGATCCAAGATTCGTTACAGGAAGCTTTCAGGCGGTTTTCCGGTGTTCTCTATGCCGTAGCGTCACTTCACCCTCTACCATGCGCAGGGTGTAACTCTTGGCGCAATTGGCGCACAACTAGAAGTTCTCAATTCTCCTGTGTTTTGGCTGCGGATTTTTTGTATGAAAACCAAAAAATCTGCCACCATCAAGTCGCATCAGCGTTTTGGCGCACTGCGGATTGGCACACTTAGAGATCATGAGTCAGTGGCGGCTGCTTACTGCTTTAGACGCTAATTGATGGTCCTGTGTCG
>JBAVUZ010000102.1:0-3692 GCA_049697035.1 Candidatus Angelobacter sp.
CTGCGGATCCGTGAGAGCGCGCTTCAGGGTGTGATTGGCCGAGGTTAGCACGACGCTAAACTGGTCGAGCGAAATGCCAAAGACATCCACGCCGCCGGGGTCGAGCGCAGTCAGGCCCGCTTCTCCGCGCATGAGGTGCAGCGATGCGCGCTTGCGTGTTCCGGCTTCGGTCAGAGTGAGAGTACCGCTGTCGAAGTCAAAGGCGGCAAGGGTGCGTCGACCGTCGGCGGTCTTCTTCTTCTGGCTCCAGTGCAGGCGGCCGGCGATCATGAGATGAAAGACCAGCCAGAGATCGTTGTCGAAGCCAAAGGCGATGCGCTTGCCCACACGGCGCAGAGCGGTGACGCGGTGGCCCTGGATTGAATAGATCGGGGGGTCGGCAGTGCGGAGAAGCGACGGTCCCCGGACCTCAAGGCTTTCCAGCACATGGCCGACTATACGCTGCTCCAGCGCCTCCATGTAGACGACGATGTCTGGAAGTTCGGGCATCCTTTTTGTCGCTTCGCTCCAAACCGCTTATAGAGATTGGAAGTGGTTAGATTTGTCAGCCCTATGTCGGCGGGCTCGGCGCGCAAGTCGGCCTCGCCCTCGAATTCGGTCCCTTTCGCTACAAAACCGCCTTATTTCTTCGCCAACTCCAACTCAATCTTCTTCGATGCCGGATCAAGCTTGCTGATGCGGAAGCTGCGGATCTGCCCTGCGGAAGAAGCGTCGGGCTTGGCCGCTGTGGGCGAAGCACCGCTCTTCCACCGCGACTGAAGCATGGAGCTGAGCGATGACAGATCTGCCGGTTTGGCTGCGGCTGGCTTTTCTTCTTTGGCCGGAGCTTCTTCCACCATGTGGCACGTTGCAAAGACGCCTTCACCCAACTCAACCTTGGCAACGCCACCGTTAACTTGCTGTACGCGCCCGGTAACGCTGTCACCTTCTTTGTGCTCGGCAATGTATTCATCGAGACTCGAAGGGACCATCTGCTTTATGCTGAGGCGCACGTTGCGCTTGGCGCCATCCACGTCAAGCACCTGGGCTTTTACGGTCTGCCCGACCTTGAGCACATCCTGTGGGTGATTGATTCTTTTCTCCGCGCTGATTTCGCTGACGTGGATCATTCCTTCAACGCCTTCAGCGATTTGCACGAACGCGCCAAACTTGGTGATGCTCACCACCGGGCCTTCAATCACCGAGCCGATGGTCAGGTTCTTTGCCGCTTCAATCCATGGATCGCCCAGCGCCTGCTTGAGTCCCAGAGAGATGCGCCGTTCGGGCACATTCACGCCCAGGATCACGGCTTCAACAGTTTCTCCGACTTTGACAGCATCACTCGGCTTGCGGACTTTCTTGGACCACGACAATTCGGAAACGTGGATCAGTCCTTCAACGCCGGGCTCAAGTTCCACGAAAGCGCCGAAATCGGCCAGACGACTGACTGTGCCGCGCACGCGTTCGCCCTGTTTGTATTTTTCTGCTGCAGTATCCCACGGGTGCGGCAGGAGCTGCTTCATGCCGAGCGAGATGCGGCGCTTTTCTGGATCAACCTTGAGTACGCGCGCTTCAATTTCCTGGCCAACGGAGAGAAGGTCAGAAGGCTTGTTCACGCGGCTCCATGAAATTTCCGCAACATGTAACAGGCCATCCACGCCGCCAATATCAACGAACGCCCCGTAGTCGGCAAGGCTGCGCACCGTTCCGCGCACGGTTTCGCCTTCCTGAATTTCAGAGTAGCGGCGCTCTTTGGTGGCGCGCTCTTCTTCTTCGGCAATCACGCGGCGATCGACAACTACGTCTTCTTCGGTAACGTCGAGCTTGGTGATGCGGCAGCGAATCTCCTGTCCGACAAGCTTTTCCATCTCAGCAGCGTCACGTACTCCGCTGCGCGAAGCCGGCATAAAAGCGCGCACGCCCACGTCGATACTCAATCCGCCTTTAATCGCGGCGGTTACGGTGCCGACGATGGTCGCCTTCTCATTGAATGCCTGCTCCAGAGACGGCCAGTCAATGGGACGCGAAATCTTGCCCAGAGCAACTTCATAATACCCTTCCGGATCGCGGCCTTTCACGCTGACCAGCAGTTTGTCGCCGGGCTTGACTGTTTCGCCGGGAGGAAGCGCGGCCAGGGGCAAAATGCCTTCGGTCTTGAAGCCGATATCGAGCAGGATGGAATCAGCGGTAAGCGTCACGACGGTGGCCTCAATCCTGCGACTGCCTTCTTCGTTCTGAGGCTTGTGCGAGTGGCTTTGCTCGAACTGGGAGAGAATGTCTTTGAAGGACTCGCTGGAATCGGCGGCCGTCGGCTGAATGGGCTGGTCTTCTGAATCGGTTGGGTTGGGCATGGGGAGTTGCGATTCTCTGGTCTTAAAAGTGATACCCGGGTTCCACGGGAGCGGCGTAAGCGAAACAATGATGGTGAGCGCGGCTGGATTCGAACCAGCGACCCACGCCTTAAAAGGGCGTTGCTCTACCAACTGAGCTACGCGCCCACACTCTTACTAATCTAACACAGGCCAGTGAAGCCGGCCTCGGTAGCAGAGCAAGCAAAAGCGGCGCCGCGCATGGAGACTGAAGCTTCCTTTCGAACAAAAAAGAAAGCAGCCCCGGAAAGAGCTGCTTTCTTTTTTTCTGCTGGTTAAGAGTCGAGTGTTAGAACCGGATTTGCGGGCCGACAGTGGCGCGGAAATTGTTGCGCGTACCGGCGTTCAGGAACATGATTTCGTCGCCGGCTTCCACCCGGAAACCAAACCAGCCAGCGTTGAATTCAACGCCGCCGCCCGGATAAAACACGCCGTCCGTGTCGCCGTCAGTAATGTTGTTGATCTGATTGTTGATGACGCCGGCCGTGACGGGACCACCGATGCCGAAGTTCACAAAGCCGCCTTTCAGCAGCCCGAAAACACGAACCGGTCCGGTGCTTTGGATCTTGAGGCCAAAAAGTCCGTGGAGCAGGCGCAGATTGGAACGAACGGTGCTGGTGACAACGCCGGTGGTGATGGTTTGAGTCTTATTGCGCTCAAAATCATAGGCCATTTCACCCTCTAAAACGACGTGCTTTCTCACGTTTACACCAAGCCGCGCGCCCACACCAAGAAGATTGAGGTCGGCGGGTTGAAGGCGCGTAAAATCAGCATACACGCCAAAGTTTCCATGGTTTTTATCGTCACCGCTCTGGGCTGACGCCGCAGGCGCAAATGAAGCGATACAAAGCGCCAAAGCGCTTAAAATGGCTAAACGTTTCATGTCGTTCCTTCTCCAAATATAAGTTTTGCGAATCTCCAGCCGATGCTCCGAGAAACCATCCATGGGGAACGAAAGAACCAGCACGCCGGACTATTTCATACGATGCCCCTCCCCCACAGGAGGTGGGCCGGCCAAAGCAGCTCTTTTCCTGGCCCTGAGACAAATTAATTTTCGCCTCACCGAGTTTACACGGCTGCAATTGCCGCATTAAACTCATGGCGTCCGATATGATATTACCCTGCTAGGCACATTGGAGGAACGCGCATGCCCACCGGCACACTGGATCTCATGAAAATTGACGGCCAACCGGTCAACTATCAGATCATGTTCGAACAAAATGCCGGCGGCACCTTTGTCGCACGCGTTGAGTCCGACGAACTCGTCCCTTTTCTGCATGAAGAAATGCGCGTTGACCTGCCTACCGCCGAATCCGCCGCCCAGCGCCTTGACAAAGAAAACCG
>JBAVUZ010000103.1:0-11164 GCA_049697035.1 Candidatus Angelobacter sp.
GAGGAGCGGCAAAAGATCGGGCCCTCGCGCGCCTTCAGCAGATCAGAAAATCTGATTTCCGGCAATTTCCTTGATCCGCGCTCATCCGCGCAAATCCGCGGTAAGGCCTCCCAAAACCGCTCTGATCAATGGTATCCGCGTTCATCAGCGGTAGGGTTTTGCCTTTCCGATTTCGGCGATTACCGGGGCCCCCAGATCGGGCCGCTCTTGCCCGGCTGGGGTGGGATGACGCGCGATGACGGCGATCACG
This sequence comes from Candidatus Angelobacter sp., assembly GCA_049697035.1. Taxonomy (GTDB): domain Bacteria; phylum Acidobacteriota; class Terriglobia; order Terriglobales; family Acidobacteriaceae; genus Angelobacter. The sequence continues at coordinate 251 of JBAVUZ010000103.1, forward strand.
GCGATCACGTGAGACAACCTCCTGTCGCCTAAGCGCTTCGGAATTATCAAGCCACCTGTCGTACTGGAGGGAACCTAAGATGAAAATTCTCAAGATCGCAGCGTTTATGCTGCTCTGCGTCTGCTTTGTTGCAATGCAGACACCCGCAACCGCTCAGACTGCGCCTGCTAGCCAGCAAGCCGGCGCCCAGGTTGAAAAACCTATGCTGGAATTTGCCAACGCCAACTCCGCCAAGATCGCCTGGACCTCAAAAGCCAGCCAGGATCTGGTTCTGCAGTACAGCACTGACCCCAACAACTTTAACCAGGCGGCTGATGCCATTGAGCACTCGGGCGGCGACAATCACCGCGCCACTATCAGCAATCTGCAGCCCAACACCACCTATTACATCCGGATGACCGACAAAACAGGACAGCCTGTTGGTTCGGTCTTCACATTCAAGACTCCTGCCCAGGGCCAGCCTTCGCTCCACCAGCAGCCCCTGCAAGCAAAGTAACTGGGCCGTTTACCTGCTTTCACCCTGCCTTCTCGAATGGCAGGGTGGAGCGGGTTTCAGTCCGCCCAACATTCGCGTTATCCTCTTCCGCTGTCCTCTGCGTTTCATCGATTCTTGACCTTCCAAATGATTCTCGACTTCTTTACTCAATTCCCAATGCCCGATTACGGTAATGATCCACCGCCAGCATCACATCGCAGAGCGGCAACAGAATCAGCGTTCCTATCCAGCCGATATCGATCAACAGGATATTGAAGTCCACATATTCAAAACGGAACTCTCGCAGCAAAACGACGAAGCTGGGCAAGAGAAACGCACTGAGCACGGCCGCGCCAATCCACATCAGGCCCCGGCCCGTGCGCGGCCATCTAGCAGTAACGGCAGCGCCCAGCATCAGCATGATGGGAAAAGGTAAGAACAATGTTGTGATAGCCACGGCGCTCAGGGCAGCCAATCCCGCACTGCCCGCGACCCAGCACAATCGTGTTTCTCCGCTCCCCATTTTCCACCCCCGCTCGCGCGATTCAATGCCCACTATACAATCGTCGGCAATTTTTGCATTCTGGCAATTTCCTGATCAGTGATATCAGCGTTGATCTGCGGTAAGGTTTTGCTCTTCCGATCACCGGGGTCCCCTGCAAGCCCGGTCTTGGCTTGCTGGGGTGGGATCACGGCGATCACCCAATCTATTCCACTCCTCCGCTTCCTCTGTTCCTCCGTGTTTCAAAGGTTTTGATTTTTAATTTTCGGCGATTTTGGCAATTTTGGCAGTTCTTGCAATTGCCCGATCCGCGCTTATCCGCGTGAATCCGCGGTAAGTTTTATTCCCCGCTCGGATCCGTATCATCCGTGTCCATCCGTGGTAAGGTTTTGTTCTTTGCGCGCTTGGCGATCTCTTTCTTTAACTCAATCACCTCCAATGGACACTCAGGCCAGTTATGCTCCCAGCAGACAATAATGTCGCAGCCGTTCGGATCATGCATGTGCCGCAGAAAATTACGGCTTTCAAGCTCAAACTCAATTTTCACCGGTCTGTTCCGGTCTTTCCCAGCCGCGCGTAGCGCTTCGCAGTCCGGAAACTCCGTCTGTATTTTCAGTATCAGAAAGCCCAGCGATAGCGCCATGGCTCCAAACAGGCTGATCACTCCGCCTTCGTTTGTTGGACCATAAACGTGTCCCCACGCGCCTATCAGCGCCCCGTAGGTTGGGCGGCTGTCCTTCTGTCGTTCCGTTGACGCCTCGGCGGACACCTCGGTTGACGACACGGCGGCGCCGCCCTGTCCGCCTCCTGGTTGTGCTTCAACCAACTCCAGCACGTCTCTAAACTCGCCGGCCAGCCCGTGCTCTTCGGCATACAGCTTCATCCGTTCCGCAACCATGTTCCATGAGCCGGCGCACCTCATCAGCGGACGTGAACTGTATTTGCTCCGCCTCTCGTATTCAAAGACCGTAGGGATCTTCTTGAGCGCGCGCACCCCCTCGGCCCAGTCCAGGAACAGCCGGTCAAGAGCTATTGTTCTGCCTCTTTCCGGCACCTCCAGATTGCACTCTTCCAGCGCCTGTTTGTAATTGCCAAAATGTCTCCTGATTTGCGGCCGGTCGATTCCTGCATGCTTCATCAGCTCCGGTAGGGTTGGCACCTGCTTCAGCTTCTCCGCAAGCGCCACAATGGCTGCTCTTGCCTCTTGCCTTGTCATGTTTTTTCTCCGATGGGATAGAAGGGGGTTGATTTCACTAGATTTCAAAAACACCTGTGGAGCGCAGCCGCCCTCGGCTGCGTTTTACCGATATCTATCTGGATACACTTCAGCGGCCACCCGGGGTGACCGCCGCCAAACACAAAGGCTAATTGCCAATGGCTAAGTGCTAAATGCTTGCTTCTTGTGGCTCCGGCACCTCTTGCCGGTGATTTAGACAATGGTTTGCTTTGGCTGAATGCTGAGTGCTGAATGCTGAGTGCTCGAATTGCAGAAAATAAAAAAGCCACCTGTTCGGGGTGGCTGCTTGTGTCTTTTTTGATTTGGGTTTTGGACTTTTCTGATATTTGTCTTACTTAGGTTTCTTGCGCTACCGAACCGAGGGCCAATACCAAGTACTAAATACCGGCCTTCAGCTAATTGCTAAGTGCATCTGCTTGTTTCAAAAACACTTGTGGACCGCAGCCGCCCTCGGCTGCGTTTACCGATATTTATCTGGATACACTTCAGCGGCCACCCGGGTGGACCGCCGCTAAACACAAAGGCTAATTGCCAATGGCTAAGTGCTAATTGCTTGTTCTTTTGTAGGTCGAATCGATGCTGGAAGCTTACACACAAAGCTAAGAGCCAAAGGCCAAGAGCCAAAAGCTGCTTTTTCCACACTCCCGCGACCTATCTAATGGCGATGTGTTGCGCAGAAATGCATCCTTTTCAGACACACTCCAGTCCACTAGAGGCCGCGGAAGCTGGGACCCAAACGGTAGGTCACAGTCCACAGGGTTGCAGGCCTTTCCGGGTCTCCCCGCCGATGCCGCTCTCGGGTCTTACCATGTAGCTTCCAGAACCTGCGGTAACTGTGGACCCAACGATGGCCCGCAGATATGCAGGATGCAGACATTTTCGGGTCACCCCGCCGAGTGTCGCTCTCGGTCTTGCCAGTACGAACTATAAGCGAAACGCGCTCCCGCCGTCAACAAAAATCTCTCTCGGAAACCACGCGAAATAGTACATATTGAGCCGGTCTAGCGGCGTCCGAGCCGCCAGGCCAAATCCTGAGCGAAGTCGAAGAATCTCCCACTCTCCAAAACCAATCGATTTTGAAAAGCACTTTTCAAAATTCAAACTTCCCAGAGTGCAGACCCAGATTCCCGTCGACCCCGGTTTGGGCCTGACTGAGCTTGCCGAAATGCCCTCGCCAGTAAGTAACCCACAAACCCGTCGGACATCTCACCCAAAAGCGTCCAAACCTTGTTAATATTCCGACTACTAAAGAAAATCAACCAATGGGCGACTACTTAAATCTTCGTGAGTTTCTCAAAACGGCGGGGGAAGACGATCTCCCCATAGTAAAACTCTATGTGATCCGTATAGGCTGCTTTGCCTTTTCGGCTCAACAACTCCCTGATCACAGCGCGGATCGTCCAATTTCCGCCCTGGAGGAGATCTTGCGTTCTCTCAAGCCAACAGATCCAAAGGATAGTACTTTTAGTGAATTGGTCTTAGATGAATTGAAAAACGCTTTAGAATCACATGCAAATGTTTTTGGAGTTGAAGCCGATTCGAAAGACACCATAAGCGCTACCCTGGGACCCGCACAACTTATAAGGGGCAACGCAATTCAATTCCAGGTTAATCTACCTGAGCGTTTGCAGCGATTCAAGTCCGCTCTTGGATCACAAGATCAAAATATCGAACAGATCGGCGTTGTCACCAACGGCTCCCTCTATGCATGCTATGCAGAGGTAGAAACCTTTTCCAAAGGAAGTTGGTTTGCCCAAGAATATCGGGAGTTGTTTCAAGAACTACTCGAGAAACGAAAGAAAATTTATCCAATTGCACTACCGCCTTGTCCGATACATCCCGCCATTTGGGTAGCTGTCCTCCCTGACAATGTGGCACCTAAGAAAATCCTTCATATCAAAGGAAACGATCTGATCTTCTTGCTTCCACATAACACAAAGATTAAGCCCTTGGTCAGATTAATGCTTAGCTCATTCAGCTTTGAACTGGAGAAATTTTTTCGCATTTGTTTGGAGGATAGATCAATCAGCCTGTACGAGACCGAAATCTTCAATGAATTTGCAGTCCTAACCGATTCTTTCAGAGATATTTTGAAAAAATCGTGGTGGCGTGTGATCGATCGCCACAAGCTCTGGGTTGCAGCACGCACAAGTCTTTCAAACATCCATTTACGGTTAGTTGAGTATGGCAGCGCTTTGGCAGAATATGAGCGGCAGATAAAAGACTACCCAAGCGAGATAAATAAAGAATCTGAAATTGCATGCTGGTCAGATTATTTCTGCAAGCAGTTTGGCATTTTCAGCATTCCTCAATTTCTCACTTCTTCTCTTCAGTATTTCGAGCGTGAGTTACAATTGTTTGGACATAAGCGGGTAATTCTAATTGCAAGCTCCATTGCAGCAACCGTGAGCGCGATTATTAGCATTTTGATCGCGATTTTGCGTAACAAGTAACTGTAAGCATCTGCGCTTCAATATTCCTTTCCCGATACTATCCATCTGCCCTTTGGAGACCACGAAACAAGTGTCAGAGCACGACTTAGCCCGCCGCGAGCTCGCGAGCTAAGGGCTGCGGAGTCGTGCCGTAAGAGCGTCAAAAAAGAAATTTCCTTGCGCCGCAGGCCCGGGGTCCCCGACGCGCGCGGTTTTCGCGTGGCGGGGTGGAGATCCGCGCGCAGCTGCTCCCGGCAGCCCCGTTTTGGCTGCTGGGACGCAATGCAGCGAAGCGCGCACAAAAAAATCCCACGGAAACCAAAGCGCTCTCACCCTTTTGCACCATAATGGTGTATGATGCACCTTATGGCAGCAGCATCCAAACAAATCCGGCGTAGCGTGACGCTCCCTTCTCAAGTCGATAAGCAAATTGAAAAGATTGCCAGGCATCGCCGCCTCAGCGGCAACCGTGTGCTGGTGGAACTGGTTGAGTTGGGCCTTGAGGCCCGCAAGCAGAAGGAAAAAGCCTTCTTTGAACTCGCGGAGCGGTTCCGCGGTTCCAATGATTCCGAAGAGGTGAAGCAACTGGGAGACGAATTGGGTCGTTTCGTCTTTGGTGAGTAATGCCACAGATCGAAACGTGGTCTCGGCTTCCTCGGGCCATTCGCGACCATTTGATCGAGCGCATGCGTGATCGAAAGATCAGCTTGGACGACCTCAACCGATTGCGTCTCTGGATGGAATCAAAACCGGAGGTCCCGGAAGGCCCATGGTACAAGGATTTTGGTTCCTTCAAGCTCTGTGGCGAGGGTGCCTATCCGAAAACATTTCTTCTAGCTGGTCAGATTGCAACGGGCGTCAAACTCTAGTTTCTGTTTACCGGTACCCTATCCTTTCGCGGAACGTGCAAGATGTTTCCGCGCCAACTATCCGCAAAAGATGAAGCACTGTATCGAACCGCCGAAGGTTACGTCAGGTGAAACAGCCACAGCGTATAGCTGCCAATCTCATGCCATGCCGATTCCTGCCGTTTCCAGAAATTAAGCGGCCTGGAATTGGGTCGCGGAGCGCCATACGCGGTCACGCCTTCCCGCGCCAGCATCTGCTTGATGCGGAAAATGTGGTAACCATCGCTCACGGCCAGGCATGAATGCATGCTGTTGACATACATAATGGTGCTCACGCGGCGGGCGGATTCGGCGGTATCGTCGCTCTGGGTTTCTGCAATGAGTTGGCTGTCAGGGATGCCCAGGGTCTTCAGGTATTCGCGCCCCACTACGCCTTCACTATAGCGGGGATCGCCGCCGGAGCCGCCGGTAGTAATCACGAGAGGGGCCAGCCCGTGATGGAAAAGCTGTGCGGCGCGGTCCAGGCGCGCTTTGTACACCGGTGAAGGACGGCCGTCATATTCAGCGGCGCCAAAAACAACGATGGCGTCAGCCGTGCGCGATTCGTCGTGGCCGGACTGGTCGACAATGCGCCAGTAGATCACCGCTGCATAGCAGACCGGCAGCACCAGAAGCCACAACAGCCATTTCTTCCAACGCTTGGTTGCCATGCGGATCAGCCTCAGCCAAACCGGAGGAACTCTGCCAGATCGCTTTCAGGAATCGCGCCTTGCCGCAGGACATTAATATGCCCGGGATCGCTCATATTGATAATGGTGGAAGCCACGTCGCGCGGGCTGGGGCCGCCGTCCACGATCATGCTGATGCGGGTGCCCAGCTGTTGCCGCACCCCTTCCGCGGTGGTGCACTCGCTGGCCCCGCTGATGTTGGCGGAAGTCGCCGTTATGGGCACGCCGGCCGCGCGGATTACTTCCACCGCAATGCGCGATGCGGGCACGCGCAGCGCGACGTTGCCGGTATTGGCCGTGACCTTGAGCGGCAGCCGCGACGACGCCTTTACGATGATCGTAAGCGGGCCGGGCCAGTATTTGCGCGTGATCTCATAAAACACGTCCGGCAGCGGACGCGCCAGGTATTCCGCCTGCTCCACGCTCTCAATCAGCAAAGAGAGCGGCTTGTGGCGGCTGCGCGTCTTTACGTCATAGATCAGGTCCACGGCGCGCAGGTTGAACGGATCAGCCGCCAGCCCGTAGAAAGTGTCCGTGGGCATACCGACAACCTGGCCTTGCTTGATGCGGTCGGCCACATAGGAAACCAGACGCGCGTCCGGCGTATCAGGATTGATTTTTAGAATTTCCGCAGGCAATACAGAATCCCCCAACTGAATATGCTCGAACCAATGAACGGCGGCTGGCGAGTTTCGCTTTGCTTAAAACATGCGCCCTTCGCCCTGACAAACGACTAAGAATAAACCAGCTTGCGCAGAAAACCTAGACCCCGGCTTTATCCGTTGCAGGTCCAATTCAGTATGATGGCAGTCACATGAATGTTCCCAAAGAAATTGAAAGCAGGTTGCGCCGCGTTTCCAGCCGCCAGAACGCGCTCGTCAAAGACCTGCGCAAAGCGCTCAGCCAGGGCGAGCCCACGGCGGAAGGCTACTTGGCAATCGAAGGCGTGCGGATTATCGAAGAAGCCATCCGCAGCGGCCTGCGTTTTCAAGCGGTTTTTTTCAGCGAAGCCGGCAGCGCCCACGCCACGCGCCTGCTGCCGCAGATCGGCAGCCAGGTTGAAATCCTGCTGCTGCCCGACGAAGTCTTTGTGAGCGCCGTCAGTACTGAGTCGCCGCAGGGCGTAGCTGCTCTGGTCAAGCTCCGGCCACATAAGTTTGAAGACCTGCTGGAGTCAGCGTCTGATTCCCTGCTCGTTGGCGTTGCGGGCATTCAGGACCCAGGAAATCTTGGCACGATCATTCGCTCCGCTGAAGCCTTTGGCGCGCGCGCCGTTTTGCTGGGAGAAAAGACAGTCAGCCCATTCAACTCCAAGGCCGTGCGCGGCTCCGCCGGATCGTTATTTCGCGAACCGCTCATCAAAGTGAAACTTGGTGAGAGTATAGCGGCCTTGAAACAGCACGGCGTGCGCGTTCTGGCTACTTCGTCGCATAAAGGCAAGCCGCTGCATGAAGCTGATTTCACCGGTGCAGCGATGATCGTGGTGGGCAATGAAGGCGCAGGCGTCCCGGCGGAAATTTTGTCATTGGCCGACGAACTCGTAACGATCCCGCACTCTCCGCGCGTGGAGTCGCTCAACGCCGGAATAGCTGCATCTATTTTGTTGTATGAAGCAGCGCGGCAAAGAAACAAAAATCTCACCACGGATGAACACGGATAACACGGATTTATGGGGGCTCAAAAGAGCTTTGGCGTTGGCCTGCCTACATTCTGATTTGGTTTGATCCGCGATCATCCGTGTCAATCCGCGGTAAATATTTATTCTTGCTTTTGATCTGTGTCATCAGTGGTAAGGTTTTTCAGTAAGGTTTCAAGAATGTCTTTGTTCCAGGCACTTCCGGACCAGCAAGGCAAAGGCGCGCGTCCTCTCGCCGACCGTATGCGTCCGCGCACGCTCGACGAATTTGTCGGCCAGGAGCACATCGTCGGACCGGGCAAGCCGCTGCGCCTCCAGATTGAACGCGACGATCCCGGCTCCATCATCTTCTGGGGACCGCCCGGAACGGGCAAGACCACGCTGGCGCAGATCATCGCGCATGTAACGAAAGCGGAATTCATTGAGTTCTCTGCCGTGCTCTCCGGAATCAAGGAAATCAAGCAGGTGATGGCCGACGCGGAAAAAGCCCGCGCTTACGGCACGCGCACTATCCTCTTCATCGACGAAATTCATCGCTTTAATCGTGCGCAACAAGACGCTTTTCTGCCGCACGTTGAGCGCGGCAATATCCGGCTGATCGGCGCGACCACGGAAAATCCTTCCTTTGAGATCAACGGCGCTCTGCTTTCGCGCTGCCGCGTTTATATCCTGAACCAGCTCACTGAAGACCAGATTGTCGTCTTGCTGCGCCGCGCTTTGGAAGACCAGGAACGTGGTCTGGGCAAAATGAATTTGCGCGCGTCTGATGAAGTTCTGCAACAGATCGCGGCTTACACCAGCGGCGACGCCCGCTCCGCTTATAACGTGCTTGAAGTTGCCGCGGCCACTGCTGGAGCCGGCGGCGAGATCACCGAGCAGATCATCAAAGACACGTTGCAGAAACGCGTCCTGCTCTATGACAAGTCGGGTGAAGAGCATTACAACCTGATTTCCGCGCTGCACAAGTCTGTCCGCAACAGTGATGCCGACGCGTCTCTCTACTGGCTGGTGCGCATGCTTGAGTCCGGCGAGGATCCGCTGTACATCGCGCGCCGCGTGGTGCGCATGGCCTCAGAAGATATCGGTCTGGCCGCGCCGGAAGCGCTGAACCTATGCCTCTCTGCCAAAGACGCCATTGATTTTCTTGGCATGCCCGAAGGCGGGCTGGCTCTGGCGCAAGCTGTGGTCTATCTTGCGCTGGCCCCGAAATCGAACGCGCTCTACACCGCCTACGGGGCTGCTCAAGAGGATGTAGAAAGGACTGCAGCCGAACCCGTGCCGCTACACATCCGCAACGCTGTAACAAAATTGATGAAGCAGGTCGGCTACGGCAAGGGCTACCAGTACGCGCACGATCTCGACGAAAAAGTCGCCGACATGGAGTGCATGCCAGATAATCTCCGCGGCCGCGAGTACTACCATCCAACGTCAGAAGGCAGAGAAAAATTGCTGGCAGAACGGCTGGAAGAGAACAAGCGAAAACGCGAGGAAATACGACAAGGCCGCCCATCCATCGAAGATGCCAGTTCACCCAAGCGAAAGCGCCGAGACTAGTGGACTTCTTTGACCTTGATCTGCACCCCGTCAGGCAATATGTGCACTCCCGTATAGTGAGTATTCGTCCTTGCTTCGAATTTCACGTCGACCTTGGTGACAATCTGGGGCTCAATGCCGGTCGGGCGTTTGACGGTTTTATCCAGAATGAGAATGGCCGGATTGATGCCCTGCGGCACATGGCGTTTCAGGGTCACTTTGTAGCCGGGGGTCGGGAACGTGCAGACGCCTTGGACACGCAGTCTGGCTGGCCCTGGCGGCATAAAATCGTGAATAGCGGTCCACTTTCCGCAGGTTCCCACTTTGCCGACGGCCCGTTTCGCGCCTGCCTTCTTCGCAGTCTTCTTTGCCGGTTTCGAACTTTTTTTGCTCGCTTTCTTCTTCATGTCCCGAATCATACCGATAAAGGAATTACTCAACCTCAACAATCATCTGAAACTGCAAAAAATAAGTCCCATTTTGGAACTTTTTCATCACACGCACACGTGACCTGGCGCACTGAGGCATGAATGTATCAGGGCATAGAGTTTGAACATGCCTTGTAGTTCCTCGTTCGGGCATTCATCTCCAATCGGGCAAAATGCCCCAAGATTGGGTGCGGAGGTAAGTGATGTCAAAAACAACGACTAAAAAGCTGACCATTGATCACATATGCGCTCGGCCCGCAATTTATGTTGGGCGTGCGGTAACTCTCGAGGGCATTTTCCTGGGTTGGGGGTACGGTAAGTGCCACTTTCCACCGGGAGCAGAGACCACATCCCCGAAGACCAGGAGCGACTGGCTCATCGGTACCGGTTCTCATTGCGCTTACGTCACCGGAGGCCATCCGGCAGGAGTCAGCCCCGCCAATCATGAAGATAGTGGCTGCCACATTGAGATCACCGGAATCGTAGCCCTCAGCGATGACGGCGGCGTTTACTTTGAGTTCAAGAAGGGCCGCCGCCTGGTATCCAAATCTGCTCCAAAGGACAAGACTGCGGCCTAATGCAGGAAGCGCGGGAAGTCACTTCTCGAAACGAAAGCCTTGGCCGCGACATTAGGTATCGCTGGCGAGGGAGAAATTGCCCGTTTGCTGTGTCGTAGTACGCCCGACTTCCATTGCGGTAGAAACACTCGTCATCGAAAGAGTCTTGTTTGTTCTGATCCGCGCAAATCCGCGGTACGCGGCACTCTCAGCTAAACCTTCTCCGGTGCTCCTTCAACACGCACCTATCCATCACCACAAAAATTCCCGCTTTGCGAGCCTTCTCCGCTGCCTCTTCATGAATTACGTCCTCCTGCAACCAGATCGCCGGCACTTTCAGCCGGATCGCTTCATCCACAATCTCTGGCACGTACTCAGGGCGCCGAAACACGTCCACCATGTCGATTTTTTCTTCGACATCGGCCAGTGAAGCAACGGCCTTTTCTCCCAGTGCGCCTTTAATCGACGGATTTACTGGAATAATTTTGTAGCCATGGCTCTGCATGTATGCGCTCACGCCATAGCTTGGGCGCAGCGG
>JBAVUZ010000104.1:0-2184 GCA_049697035.1 Candidatus Angelobacter sp.
CCCAAAGTCTTTCTTCCCATTCAAGTCGAAACCACGCCCAAAATCATTTTTCTTTATGCGAAACAACAACTTACAATCATCGACGCCGTCCTTAACCGGACACTAGTGAGTTCATAGCAGAACTAAAAAAGCGAGAATGGACAATTGAAGGTGCCGCCAAAAATAGTCTTGGACAAGAATTAGGTTGTTTCGACGCGGTGATGCCTGGGCCAGAAGGTCCCGTGGTTGCAGAATGGGAAACTGGGAATATCTCGTCAAGCCATCGATCGATGAACAAACTCACCATGTTGATCGCTGACGGAATTATCGCTGCAGGCACACTGGTCGTCCCGTCGCGGAAGCTATACACCTACCTCACTGACCGAATTGGAAATTACCGGGAGCTAGAGCCTTATCTTAAACTGTGGAAATCGGTACCGTGTAAGAAAGGGGTTCTCGAAATCGTGGTAATTGAGCACGACGCAGAAAGTTACGATGTACCTAGAATCCCAAAAACAACAGACGGACGTGCAAAGGGCTAAGTTTCAACAAAATCTTCGTTCTTATGAGAATGGATTTCATTCCCTTCGAGACGATCTATTATTTCTTGGGCAAAATCGATCTCTGTCCCTATCCATTCTCGTGCCTTCTTTTCGCAGACCGCAAATGTGGTGCCGCTGCCGCCAAAGGGGTCAAAAACAAGATCACCTCTCATTGTTGACATCTCGACTATTCGGTCAAGGATTTTTGTCGAGAGCGCGTTAGCCCTTCTATCCTTCGATTTGAATTTCCAATGTCGCACCGGTGGAATGTCAGTCCACACATCTTTCAGCGTGACGCCATTGGGATTCATTGCATCACGGTGTCCCCCGTAGTCTTTAACTTCTCGGGCACAATGCCTGCATGTTTGGATGGGCGTTCGAATACGTCGAAATGTTTTCGGTTTGCCCTTCGTGTAATACAGGAGACTGTAATGGCTTGGATGGAGCCGTCCTGGAATGGGGAGACATGCAGAAATCTCAACAGCAATCCAATGGCGGAAGTCCATCCCAAGTTCCGTCAGATATGCTCCGAGAAGAACGTTCCATTTCGGCAGGTTGTAGAGGAAGAAAGCCCCACCTGGCTTTATCACTCGAACACATTCGGCAATCCAAGATTTGCACCACTCAAGATACGCTGCATCAGGTTTCTGATCATTGCAGTTCTTGCCATACTCCTTGCCTAAATTGAACGGAGGATCAGCGAAAACGGTGTCGACGACCTCGTCCTTTATGCAAGGTAAGACCTTCAAGCAATCGGCAGAAAAAAGAGCTCCTAAAGATGACACGTAAATGGGCTCAACTTTTGAATCGCTCTTAAGACGAGGGGCAACGTCGAAAACTTGTTCGTCGAGTTTCAATGCAGCTTGTCTCGGCAAGGGGCGAGTCTCCAATCGGTGTCAAAATAACCTAAAATAGGTTTTTACGCAACTACCCTAATACGAGCATATTGCGGGAATGAATGGCGAAAGTCAACCATCCTCGAATTTCTCAATACTCTTCCGGCCCGCTCTCATGCGCCAGGTTCTCAAACCGCGTTGACCGCTTGATGAACGCCAGCTTCACCACGCCCGTGGGGCCGTTGCGCTGTTTGGCGATGATCAACTCCGCCTTGCCTTCGAGGTCGGGATCGTCTGGCTTGTAAACTTCTTCGCGGAAGATGAAGGCCACCACGTCGGCGTCCTGCTCAATGGCGCCGGATTCGCGCAGGTCAGCCAGTTGCGGACGGTTGTTGCCGGTGCGGCTTTCCGGTGCGCGGCTGAGCTGTGAGAGCGCGATCACGGGGCAGCGCATCTCCTTGGCCAGCCCTTTCAGGCCACGTGAGATGGCGGAGACTTCCTGCGTGCGGTTCTCATAGCGCTTGCCTCCGCCGGTGGGCGTTCCGGCGACGAGCTGGAGATAGTCAACAATGATCAGGTCCAGCCGGCCCTGCGCCTGTTGCAGACGGCGGCACTTGGCGCGCATTTCAGAAATCGAGATGCCCGGCGTGTCGTCAATATAAATGGGCGCTTCCACCAGCGCGGCCAGCCCGGTCACCAGCTTGTTGTAATCTTCACGGCTCAAAAAGCCGGTGCGCAGCTTGTGGGAATCGACCATCGCCTGCGAACACAGCAGGCGCAGCAGCAGGGATTCGCGTGACATTTCCAGCGAGAACACACCAACAACT
>JBAVUZ010000105.1:0-10787 GCA_049697035.1 Candidatus Angelobacter sp.
CCCTTGCAATGATTCGCTGAGTTGCAGGAGCATACGTGAAGCAGCTTGCGCGTCAAATGCGGCCCGGCTCGGCTGCGATTGCGGCTTATCCTGCGACAGCAGAGTCATGCAAAAGAGCAGCGCAATGAAAATTGCTGTCGCGCAGCTACGCACGTTCACCGCCTTCAGGCCCGTAGAAGACCACCCAGGTCAGCAGGTCTTCAGTGAAATCCTCAAAACGATGGTCTTCCCCGGCGGCGGCAAAAAGCGCGTCCCCGGGGCCAAACTGAAAGCGTTGGCCTTCAACGGAAAACCAGCCTCGGCCGGCGACAACAATATAAAGCTCATCGCGCGTGTGCGGCTGCTGCAGATCAGCCCCCTTTGGCGCATAGATTTCAACCGTCAGGGTGCCATGTCGGAAGAGTTCAGCATAAAGTTTTCCGTCGCGCGTGGGGATGGCATCGTGCGCGTCGGCAAGTTTGATGATGCGTTCGGTAGAAAATTCCATTTTTATGTCGCCCCTAAAGGGGCTCTTCTTTCTTTTGTAGTCTTGATCCGCGTTCATCCGCGTCAATCCGCGGTAGGATTCTTCCCGATCAGAAGTCAATGCTCTTTCCCCATGTATCAGCGAACACGGACCGCGCAGGCTCGAATCTTCCGGCATACATCTTGTCCTTGCCTTTTAGCCGTCCAACGGCAAGCAGAGCAGCCACGCGGACGCGCTCTGGAATTTTCAGCAGGGCTTTTACCTGGTCTTCCATGAAACCTTCCATCGGGGCGGTGTCATAGCCCATGGTTTCGGCTGCCCACATCATCGTGGTGAAAGCGATCATGGTCTGGCGGTTGGCCCATAGATCAAACGTCGGCTCAATGCCGGCGGCCTTTCCGGCGGGTCCACCCAGGAATCCAGTGACTGTTTTGCGGATTTTCTCCTGCTCGGCGGGATCATTGAAGCCGTGTTGCGCGCTGATGCGCAGCATTTCTTCCAGGTCGCCATCTTTCCATCCCAGGGGATCGCCGCACGCGACAATCACCGCGCTGGCTTGTTCAACTTTGGGCTGTCCGAATGCGGCCGCGCTCAGCTTCTTTTTCTGTTCAGGATCGCGTACTAGCACAAAGCGCCATGGTTGCGTGTTGTAGCCGCTGGGCGCTTCGAGTCCGATACGGATAATTTTTTCAAGATCTGCGCTGTGAATGGGGACATCTTCAAAGCTGGGTGTGGCTCGGCGCTCCTTTACGGCCTGGCTGAATGGTTTCTCTGCGGCAAGTTTTGCCATCTTTTTCTCCCGTACAATTAGAAGCGCAATTGTTTCACAGGGATTCAGAGTTAGCCAGAACGCGGCCACGCACGCGCATCAAAACTTCTATGGCTTTAGAGCAATACAACAAAAAACGCCGGTTTAATGAGACGCCGGAACCCGAAGGCAAACTGGAGGGCGAAGAGCAGCACCGCTTTGTGGTGCAGAAACACCGTGCATCGCATTTGCATTACGACTTCCGCCTGGAAATGGATGGCGTGTTGAAGTCGTGGGCCGTGCCCAAGGGGCCATCGCTTGATCCCGGCGACAAACGGCTGGCGATGCAGGTGGAAGACCATCCCGTTTCCTATTTCCATTTTGAAGGAAAAATTCCTGAAGGCAATTACGGCGCCGGCACGGTGATGGTGTGGGACACCGGGACATGGAAGCCGCTGGGCGATGAGCATGCGATGCTGAACAAGGGTGACCTGAAGTTTCAGCTTAACGGCGAGAAATTGAAAGGCGAGTTTGTGCTGGCCAAGATGCGTTCACGCCGGCCGGGATCGAAAGGCACGGAGTGGCTGCTGATCAAGAAAAAAGATGACGCGATGAAGCCTGGCTTTAATATCGACAAGCTGGATTATTCCGTACTCACCAAGCGCAGCCTGAACGAGATAGCCGGCGATGAAGGCTCCGATGAATGGCAGAGCAATCGCAAAGTCGGCGGTAAGACGGTGCGCAAGGGCGCGGAATGGCTGCAAGAATCGGCTGATCGGGAGATTGGAAAATCGGGTAATCGGAAAACCCAAACGCAAAAGCCTGAAGACAACGCAACCAAGTCTGACGCGACCCGAAAACTTTCCGCGAAGAAAGCGGAAGGGGTGGTGCACCCGCGCAAATCATCCAGCACGACCCGAAAGAAAACCAGCGTAAAAAAAAAGACCCGCAAAGCAGCGTAAGTCCGCAGCCTAAGAAAGTAATTGCTGAAAATCTGGACAAGCTGCTGGCGCAGACGCCGAACATCCGTCGCGCAGCCATGCCGCGGGAAATTCATCCCATGCTGGCCACGCTGGTGGAAGAGCCTTTTGACGATCCGCAGTGGCTTTACGAGGTAAAGTGGGACGGCTATCGCGCGGTGGCGTTCATCAATGACGGGCGGGCGCGGCTGGTTTCACGCAACCAGAATGAGTTGACCCCCGAGTTTCCGGAGATCGCGCAGGCGATGGAGGACTTGCCGGTGGAGAATGCAATCCTTGATGGCGAAGTGGTGGCGCTCGACGACGAAGGGCGTCCGTCCTTCAGCCTCATGCAGCAGCGCACCGGCATGACCAGCCCGGGCACGCGTGGTCCGCGAAACCGCGGGCTGCCTATCGTTTATTACGCCTTTGATCTGCTGCATCTCAACGGACACAACCTGATGGCGTCGCCACTGGAGCAGCGCAAAGCGCTTCTTCAGCAGGCCATTCCTGCCGACAAAGGTTTTCTCCGCTACTCAGACCATTACCCGGAACAAGGCACGGCGCTCTTTGGTGTCGCGCGCGACAAAGGTCTGGAAGGCATCGTGGCCAAGCTGCGCACGGGCGTGTATGTGCAGAAGCGTTCACGCGAGTGGTTGAAGATCAAGATCACACGGCGGCAGGAATGTGTGATTGCCGGATATACCGATCCCAAAGGATCGCGGCAAAACTTTGGCTCGATCGTGCTTGGGCTGTATGACGAAAACGGCAAGCTGGTGCATGTGGGCAATGCAGGCAGCGGCTTTACCGGATCGACGCATGCGGCACTTTGGAAAAAGCTGCACGCGCTGGAGACGGACAAAAATCCGTTTGGCGAAAAAATTGAAAGCACGCGCAAGCCGCACTGGATCAAGCCGGAACTGGTGGCTGAAATCAAATTCTCTGAATGGACACATGAGGGCGAGCGCGGCGGAATTAAAATGAGAACGTCGATTTTCCAGGGACTACGCATGGATAAAAAGCCGCGCGAGTGCGTTTTTGAATTTCCCCGGCATACCCAGGCCGAGGTCCGCAAGGCAGAAGAGGAAGCAGCAACCTGATTACCATCTCCCGCTCGCTCAAAGCACACCTGCTGCTAGTTTTGATTGCCTTCATCTGGGGCAGCACGTTCGTGCTTGTCAAAGCGGCGCTGAGCGATGCTTCTCCCCTGGTGTTCAACTCTGTGCGGATGGTGGTTGCAGCGGTTCTGCTGGCTGTCTTCTACCGGAAGAAAATTGCGGTGCTGACGAAGCCAGCCCTGGCAGGCGGCGTTCTTGCGGGAATCTTTCTCTTTGCCGGCTACGCATTCCAGACGACCGGACTGAAACTGACGACGCCATCCAAATCGGCATTTCTTACCGGAACATCTTCAGTCCTGGTGCCGCTTTTTCTGGTCGCGATCTGGCATGTACGTATTCACCTGTGGCGTGTTGCGGGAATCGTGCTGGCTCTGGCCGGTCTGTTTCTGATGACCGTACCTGGTGGCGCCGGCGGGCTGGCAGATTTTGCCAACGTGAATTTGGGCGACCTCCTGACTGTCGGTTGCGCTATTTGTTTTACATTCCACGTGATCTTTGTCGGACGCGCGAGCCAGCGCTTCCCTTTTGAGCAGGTTGCATTCCTACAAGTTGGCACGGCCGCCATTTTGATGACATTGAGCGCGCCAGTGCTGGAACATCCTTATTTACGGGCAACGCCAACGGTGATCGCCGCAATTTTGATTACCGGCGTTCTGTGCACGGCAGTGGCTTTCAGCGTGCAATCCTGGGCGCAGCAATTTACTCCGGCCACCCACACGGCACTGATTTTCACTACGGAACCGGTCTTTGCCTGGCTCACGTCTTTCATCTATCTGCATGAGCGGCTTGGCTTTCGGGCCGGAGCGGGAGCGTTGCTGATCCTTGGGGGCGTGCTGGTTTCCGAGCTTCTGGGCCAGGTTGAAAAGCCGGATGACGAACCGGCCGGGGCGGAGTCGCCAGCCAGCTCTGGTGGATAACGCTGCCTTTGATTTGCGCGTCTAAGTGATAGCGCTCCAGTAACCAAAAGGAACCACCAGCCGGTGGGAGTATTGGATTTATAATCATTGGAGAACTTAGTCCGGAGGTAAGACGAAGTATGAACTCGCGTTTTGGCGCCCTGGTGTCACGTATGCGTACGCAGAGGGCGCTCTCCACACTGGCGATCCTGTTGACCCTGGCGGTGGGCATTTTGATTGGCACTGTCCTGAGCCGTGGCAAAGTGAGAGGCTATTCGGGCCCTGACGGCTCGCTGCTTCCGGCAATGCAATCACCGCAGCAACTGAGCAACACCTTCGGACAGGTGGCCACGGCAGTTGAACCTGCGGTAGTCAACGTTAGTACGGAATCCACGCCAAAAGTGCGGCGTCGCGGCAGGATGCCCAACCGCGGACAGCGCGACAATGGGGGCGATGATCCATTCCAGGATTTCTTTGATCGCTTCTTTGGCGGACAACAGGGCGGACCGCAGACTGGCCCCGGCGGCGATGACGATGATCAAGGCCCGCAGAGCCCGTTCGGCGGCGGCGGTGGGCGCCAGCGTTCGCTCGGTTCAGGCGTAATCCTGAACAGCAACGGTTACATCATTACCAATTTTCACGTGGTGGATAAGGCAGACCGCATCCGCGTAAAACTTTATGACGAGCCGGCAACGGTGCTGCATGACGCAAAGATCATAGGCGTGGATACTGAAACCGACCTGGCCCTGATCAAGATTGATCCGCCAAAAGACAAGCCTCTAACGGCGGCGCGGCTGGGCGATTCCGACAAAATGAGCGTAGGCGATTGGGTTCTGGCCATTGGCAGCCCGTTTGACCTGGAAGCAACGGTAACCGCCGGCATTGTTTCCGCCAAAGGGCGCAATCTCCCCGGAGGACGCCAGTTCCAGTCCTTTATCCAGACAGACGCGGCCATAAATCCCGGAAATTCCGGCGGGCCGCTGGTAAGCATGAACGGCGAAGTTATCGGCATCAATACGGCCATTTATACGCAGTCATTTGGGTATCAGGGCGTGGGATTTGCCATGCCGTCCAACGTGGTCCGCGATGTTTATGAGCAGTTGCGGGCGGGCAACCACAAAGTTGCGCGTGGATCGATTGGCGTGGAATTCAGCGCGGTGCCGAACCCGGCCGTGTTGCGCATTTACGGCGCGAAAAACGGCGTGCCAATTACCAATGTCCGGCCAGACAGCCCAGCCGCGAAGGCGGGCCTGCAGGGTGAAGACACCATCACGGCTGTGAACGGCAAGCCGATCAAGAACGGCGAAGAACTGGTTAGCCTGATCTCGGCTACCCATCCGGGCAATAAATTGAACTTAACTTACCTGCGCAACGGCCAGGAAAAGCAGGCGACCGTGGTAGTGGCGGATCGAGAAAAGCTTTTTGGAGACCGCACCGACCAGAACAGCAGCGATGATACCCCTGATGACAGCAGCCAGCCCACACCGACCAAGCTTGGCGTTACGGTGAAGGCAGTTTCTCCGGAAATGGCCGAGCGCATGGGCACGGCTGAAGGCAAGGGCGTGCAGGTGGTGGACGTAAAACCGGGGTCATTTGCCGACGACCTGCAACTGCAACCCGGCCTGATCATCCTGAAAATCAATAAACAGCCAGTCAACAGTGAAGAAGATTTCCGCAAGATCACGTCACAGCTCAAGAGCGGGCAGGATGTGGTGTTCCTTGTCCACTCAGGGCGGGGCGCTTCTGGGGGAAATTCATTCATTTCCGGTACGCTGCCGTAAATCCGGACCAAAAGCTTTCCGGGGCAGTCTTTCACGGCGGCCCCGGAAAAAAACCGATTTGGGGTCGTTAGGCGGGGCACCTTGGTCGCTCGACTACCAAAAATTCAACAAAAAATCCAGAATTCATTGATTCCATTGCACTTCGGTAATCCCGAGCTGCACAACAATCTTCTGGCGTCACGGCATCCAAACATGGGATGATGTTCAGATGTCGGGTTTTTGCCAATTCAGGACCCGATAGGCTTGAGCTCGAAATTGAATCAGGATTTGTCAGCAATTTTCTTCTAGAGGTGAGTCGGTGCGTTCAGCCATTAAAAAACTCGCGATTTTAAGCTTTGCCATGGTGCTGTGCGCCGGGTACGCTCCGGCCGCAACCAAGGCGGCGAGTAAGTCGGCCAGGCACGGGCACCACAAAACCAAACGCAAAGCCTCATGGAAGAAAAAGGGCCAACAAGGCATCAACGCGGAGCGGGCAACGGAGATCCAGCAGGCGCTGATCCGGCAGAACTATTTGACCGGCGAACCTACAGGTGAATGGGATTCCCGCACCCAGGCCGCCCTGATCAAATATCAGGGTGACAACGGCTGGCAAACCAAAGTTGTGCCCGACTCACGCGCCCTGATTAAACTGGGACTGGGTCCAAACTATTCCGCGGAGCTGCTGAACGGCCCACCCAAGGCCCTTCCTGCCGCGACGCCCAGCACTACTGCCTCGCGCAGCATTGAAGGAACAGCGGGCGGCAAGCAGTAAGAGCGGCGATTGGCTGTTAGCTATTAGCTGGTTGCCAGCTCTTGGCTGTCACCTCTCTTCTGCATTCTTTGGCGCCCGTTCGGAGCAGAATCTTCCCGTCCGTACTCATGTTCCCTGAGTCCGTCTATCTGAAAGCCATGTCCTTACATGGCGGGTTGTTTTATAATTCAACGCCATGGACACCCCCTCTATTATTGAAGCACTCACCGAGCAGCGGGATCGCGTAGTCGCTGCTATAGAAGCTCTCACCGGAGGCCGCACGCGACGGGCCTCATCCTCCGCCACTGCCGGTCCGCGCAAACGCGGCCAGATGAGTGAAGCGGGAAGAAGAAGCATTTCAATGCGGATGAAGGCACGCTGGGCCAAAGCCAAAAGAGCCGGCAAGAACGCGCTCTAAAGTTCGAGATAATTCATGACGCTCGGCCTCCGCAGGGATGCGGGGGCGGCGCATTTTTGCGCCAAGCATCAGAAGTTTAAACCCGACTGAAGCTGAACAAAAGTCGAAGATAGACGCGTCGGCCAGCATTCAGGCAAAGCAGTAATGCCGAACAGAGAGAGCTTCTTTACACACTGCTCGCCAAAACACACACAAGGAAAACCTTGCGCGCCCGATATATTTATCGCGCGCGCAAACAGTTCCTTCAGGCGCACGCCTAAATCGAACAGAAAACGGCGTCCGGGCAGCTGAGATTACTGCAAACCTTGTTCCTGCATCTTCTTTCGCAGAGACAACGGACGCATATCAGTCCAGACCTCTTTGATATAGGCCAGGCAGTCAGCCTTTGGGCCGCTCTTGCCCGCATCTTTCCAGCCCAGCGCGTTTTCTCTGTGAGCAGGCCAGATGGAATACTGCTCTTCATGATTGACTACGACTTTGTAAATAGTTTTATCTTCAGTTTCTTCAGGCATTGCGCTTTTTCTCCTTGAGAATTTCGTCTTATCGGCCAGCTGGCTTAGACCGCCTTCTGCAGCAAATCCAGAGTCAGGCGGTTGAGCCGTACAGGGTCCGCAATCTCCGAGCCTTCCGCCACCAGGGCCAGTTCAAATAACAATTCAATCGAGTCGCCCAGCGTTGGATCATCGCTATTGGATTTAAACCGGTCGTGCAGTTTCTGGATGATCGGATGGGCCGGATTCAGTTCCATGATGCGGCGTTGCTTTGGTCCTCCGCCCTTGCCTTTCTGCAGCAAGCGCTCCAGGTGCGGACTATATTCGTGCTCCTCCGTCACCAGGCATGCGGGCGAATCCACCAGGCGGCTGGACACGCGTATCTGTTTGACGTATTCATCCAGCTTTTTCTGGCAAGCTTCCAGGAAGCTCTTATACTCTTCCTCTTTTTGCTTCATCTGCTCTTCAGCCTGCTTCTTCTCCTCGTCAGTTCCCAGCTCAAACCTGCCCTTGGTTACTGACTTAAGTTTGTGCTCCTGAAATTCATGCAGGCTTTGGACCATAAGCTCATCCACCGGATCACTCAGATACAGGACTTCATATCCTTTTTGCCGCACGCTTTCCAGATGAGGAGAGTTTTCGATCACCTTGCGCGACTCGCCGGTGAGATAGAGGATCTCTTTTTGTTCCGGCTTCATCCTGCCAACGTAATCGCCCAGCGTCGTCAGCTCCTTCGCGTCATGGGACGATTCGAACAGCAGCAGCGGCAGGATCTTGTCCTTGTTTTCATAGTCGGAGCTGACCCCTTCTTTCATCGCCCTGCCAAACTGCGACCAGAACTTCAGATACTTCTCCGACTCCTTTTCCTTAAGTTCGGCCAAAGCTTCCAGCAGTTTCTTGGTGAGCCATTTGCGGATCTGGGTGATGTGGCGGTCCTGCTGCAGCCGTTGGCGAGAAATATTGAGCGGCAAGTCACTGGAATCAACCACGCCTTTCACAAAACGCAGATAGCGCGGCAAAACTTCCTCGCACTTTTCCATGACCATTACGCGCTTGGCATAGAGCTTAAGACCGGATTCCGAGCCATGGTAAAAAAGATCGTGCGGGGCCTGCGCCGGAATAAACAGCAGCGCCTCAAGCTCAAACGTGCCTTCCGCCTTGAGCGGCAGCACCTTGAGCGGTTCAGTCCAGTCATTGGCAATGTGCTTGTAGAAATCGTTGTAATCACTGTCGCTGACTTCCGCGCGCCGGCGCGTCCAGAGCGGCTTCTGGGAATTCAGCGTTTTGGTTTCAATCTTGATTTCTTTGGATTCCGGCTCGCCTGGCTCCTGCGGAGGCCCTTCATAAATGATCGGGTACGGGATGAAGTCAGAATATTTGTGGACGATCATTGAGAGCTTCCAGCGGTCGGTATAGTCTTCAATCCCGTTTTCTGCATCCGGCTTTTTTAAATGAAGAATAATGTCCGTGCCGCTGCTTGCCTTCTCCGCTTCCGCTAACGTGTAGCTGCCATCGCCGGCCGACTCCCATTGCGTGGCGGTGGCTTCACCGGCGCGGCGCGTGATGATGGTGACTTTATCCGCCACCATGAACGCGGAATAAAAGCCCACTCCGAATTGTCCAATCAGGTCGGCAACAGATTCCGCCGACTGGGACTCCTGCATGCGCTTGCGCATCTCCTGCGTTCCAGATCTTGCAATGGTCCCGATATGGTCAATCAGGTCCTGGCGGCTCATGCCGATGCCCGTATCACTGATGGTCAGGGTCTTGTTCGCCTCATCCGGCTTTAGCCTGATCTCATATTTGTGGCCGTCCGGGACAAGTTCCGTATTGGTCAGCGCTTCAAAGCGCAACTTGTCCAGGGCATCAGAGGCGTTGGAGATCAACTCCCGCAGAAAGATTTCCCTTTGCGTATAAAGGGAATGGATCATGAGATGAAGAAGTTGTGTAGTCTCAGCCTGGAATTGGAAAGAATCCTGAGCAGTTGCGGTGGACACAGTTCACTCCTAATCTGGTGTTGGTTGTTAGCTGCCGAAAGATTCCTGTGACGGGAATACAGCTAGCTGGATGCTGTATTTTACCAAAAACGAGGGGGTGTTCGGCAGATGCCAGAGCTTAAATGTGCGGGATGTGAGTTCCATTTTGGGATAGGGGGCGTTGTTCAAAATCAAGTGAGACTAAGATGGCTCCTCCCACTGACGCTCGGCAACAGGATCTTAGTCGTATCGTGGATAGTCGATCCGAGCAGGGCCATTTGACTGGGCCAAAGCAGTTCATTGGCCTCTAGTCGCATGATTCAAGATGAACGCGCTTTGGTTCTCGACTTGTGGTCGATCACGCCTCTCGTGAGTGGGTCCACCATCGGTCAAATATATTATTGCCGCTTACTCTGATTGGTGCCGAAGAAGGGACTCGAACCCCCACACCCTTGCGAGTACATGGACCTGAACCATGCGCGTCTGCCAATTCCGCCACTTCGGCATTGAATGAGGCGCCAGACAAAAACCGGCGCTTGCGACGGGAAATACTCATCTATTTTAAAGGGTTTGGTGGAGGTGTCAAATGAACCGAGATCGGGTGATCTGGTGATCGGGGGATCCGGTGATCGGGTAGTGTTCTCAGTTTGGATTTTAGGGCCAATGAAGCGTGGCTCTTGCAAGAAAATGAAATTGAACACACCACGCTTTGTGACATGATTTTTACCGTGGCAAAGCACCACAGACACGAGCAGCACAGACACGAGCACCACCAGAAAGATGAGCCAAAGTCGAAGTTGCGCAAGCTCGGTGTGCCGATAACTCTGATCGTCATCCTTGGGTACGCAGCGGAGTGGGCGGTCCGTTTTCCCCGCACAGCAGTCCCCGCAAACCTGGCAGCGGGGATTGCCATTGCGGCAGCGGCAGCATCGCTCTGGATATTACACCCGCGCAAGGGGCGCTAATCACGTTCGCAACTATTTCAAACCGAGATACTACCGGTGATCGGGGGGAACCGGGATATCTGAAAATCGGCACAACGTTTGAATGCGTGCAGAGATCCAGCAGACCTACACAATTTAAAGCAATTCCATAGTTACTGTATCCCGTAGCCGCAGTGGCGGAAATAGGCACGAGCATTTTCGGGAGTGATGGCGGCGATGGCGTGCCCCACCGCAGGCTCAAGCTGCTCCAGCAGTCGCGC
>JBAVUZ010000106.1:0-8340 GCA_049697035.1 Candidatus Angelobacter sp.
GTTCAAACCTGCTCCTGCACGCGCTGCGACTTGCGGCACAACGGCTTGACGCGGCTCTGCCGACCGGCCACGTGCTGGTGCAGAGTGATATCCCGATTAGCGTGGGGCTGGGCAGTAGTGCGGCTGCCGTAATTGCGGGTCTGCTGCTTGGGGTGCAACATAGCGCAAAGCAAGTTGCTCCGGAATTGATTTTGCGCTGGGCGGAGGAGATTGAAGGCCACATTGATAATGCCGCCGCCGCTTACCATGGCGGTCTTGTACTGGCGCTTTCCAACAATGTGGAGCGCGTGGTGGTGGCCAAAACCAATTTTCCGGAAAGCATCCGCCTGGTGATCGTCACGCCATCCATTACTGTGCCAACGCATCAGGCACGAGAAGTCCTGCCCAAAAAATATGACCGCGCTGACGTGCTGCACACACTGCAACGGACCTCTCTGCTGGCCGCAACCTGCTTCTCAGGAAATTTTGACCTCTTCCCAGAGTTGTTCCAGGACAAGCTGCATCAGCCCTACCGGCAGCGACTGGTGCCGGGGATGGAGCGGTGCCTGGCCCTGCGTCTTCCCGGCTTACTTGGAGTAGCAATCAGCGGGTCAGGTTCGTCAGTGATTGCTTTTACCACAAGCGACGAGATGCGAGTGGCCGAGGAGCTACAGAGAATCTTTGCCGGTGAAGGAGTACAGACAGAGACAACATTCACCCTGGCCGACAACAATGGCGCATGCGTTACGCGCGAACTTATACCGTTGATGGAAAGAATTGGAGCAGTCTTACAGAAGTTGGAGAAATCGTGATGCACGGAAAGCGTTTAATCGTAATGAAGTTTGGCGGCACCTCTGTAGGAAATGCCGAGAGGTTCCGCCAGTGCGCCACCATCGTTGGCGAGGCGGCAAAGCATGACCGGATCGTGGTGGTGGTTTCCGCCATGGCCGGTGTGACTGACTTGATTTTCAAAACCATTGAAGCGGCCCGGCATGGCGACGCGTCTGCAACCCGGGCCCATCTACAAAAGTTTGAGAGCGTGCATCGTGAACTCGCACGAAGTTTATTTCAAAATCAGCGCCTCACAGCTGCAAATGACTACATTGCAGAGGTCATCGTACAACTGCAAGAGGCGTGTCACGCGCTTGCCGCATTAAGGTCGGACATCTCTGCACAGACTGCTGACTCCCTTGTCGCATTGGGAGAACGAGTATCCGCCTGGGCGCTGGCGGGTTATCTCCAGCAACTGGGGACCCATGCCGAGTTTGTCCGCGCGGAAAACGTGATAGTAACCGACAGCAATTTTGGCAATGCGACGCCCGATATTGAAGCCACCCGCGATCAGTGCAAACACTCTCTGTTTCCTCTGCTCGAGCGCGGCATTGTGCCGGTGGTGGCCGGGTATAGCGGCGCCGACTCGCAAGGCAAATCCACCACGCTGGGCCGTGGAGGCTCTGATTATTCCGCAACCATCATTGGAGCAGCCGCCGACGCAGATGAAGTCTGGATCTGGACCGATGTGGATGGCGTGCTCACCGCCGATCCACGCATCTGTCCGGATGCTGCTACGCTGCCCGAGATCAGCTTTGCAGAGGCGATTGAACTGGCATATTACGGCGCGAAGGTGATTCATCCAAAAGCTGCATATCCCGCCACGGAGGCGGGATTCCCTGTCTGGATCAAGAATTCATTCCGCCCTGAAGTTGCCGGAACCAAGATCACGCATGACGCCAGACCGGCCAACTCGCCGGTGAAGTCCGTGACTTCAGTAAAAGACGCCACGCTCATCTCGCTGTTCACGCGACGCGACGTTCATCCCGTGGAACTGTGGGGGAGGCTCTTTCTTCGACTCGGGCAGGAACAGATCGAAGTCCTGTTTGCGACCCAGTCATCACCTGAGCATGCGCTGGGGTTGGTGCTGCGCAAAGCCGACTCAGCGCGCGTGTTGCAATTGATCCAATCAATTTTCCGCATTGAGCTCGCACAAGGTGTGCTCCTTCCGCCGGAGGTCAACAACAAAATTGCTGTTGTCGCAGTTCTGGGCGAGTCGATGAAAGGCACCTGTGGAATCCTTGGCCGCGTTTTCTCCGCGGTAGCGCGGTGTGATGAGAGCGTGATTGCAGTAGCACAAGGAACCAGCGAGTTGAGCATCTGCTTTGCTGTCTCCTCGGCGCGCAGCGCGGAGGTAGTCCGTGCTGTGCACGATGAATTTTGCCAGCCGGCAGGAGCGAACATACCTGTGTGCCTGCGGCCCAGCGTTTCCATTGCGGGGGCGCAATGAGTACAGTGCCAATGCAGCCGCAGACCGCAACGCACGTTTTGCGCTGTGTCCACTGCGGCAAAGTACAGGAAACCGCCGATCGAATGTTTCGCTGTACGCAATGCTCAGAGCTGCTGGAAGCCGTCTATCCGGAATGGGCATCGGCGCCGCCGGAGTTCGCGCTGCGATTGAAAGAAATCTGGCGAGAGCGGCGAGGATCCTCGCTGCCGGAAAATGCCAGCGGCGTTTGGCGCTTCCGCGAGTTGTTGCCCCAGGTCCAACGCCAGCACATTGTTACCATGTGCGAAGGCAACACGCCTCTGGTCCCGCTCAAGAAAGCTGCCCGCGAACTGCACTTGCCCCACCTTTTGGTGAAACATCAGGGCATGAATCCCACAGGATCATTCAAGGACACAGGAATTTCCGCCGCCATTACCATGGCAAAGGCTGAAGGATTCTCCTGGGTCTGCTGCGCCTCCACTGGAAACACGTCAGCCTCGGTTGCGGCGTATGCCGCGCGCGCGGAGATGAAGAGCATCGTCCTGCTCCCTGCCGGACAGGTCGCCGCGGGAAAGCTGGCGCAAGCTCTGGAATACGGCGCCAATGTCCTGCAACTGCGCACTGACTTTGATGGTTGCCTGAGAGTGCTGCACGAGGTGGTGCGCAAATTCTCCGCATACCTGTTGAATTCGCTCAACCCTTACCGGCTGGAAGGGCAGAAAACGGTGGCGTTTGAATTAATGGAGCAGTTGGACTGGCAGGTCCCCGAGCATGTGATTGTGCCTGGAGGAAACCTGGGCAACAGTTCGGCATTGGGCAAGGGATTTATGGAGCTGCGCGACCTTGGCTTGATCCAATCACTGCCAAAGATTTCCATCATCCAGGCCGCAGGCGCAAATCCTCTGGTGCGAACCATGCGGGAAAACGGCGGCACAGAATTAATTCGCGTGACGCCTGAAACCAGAGCAACAGCCAT
The DNA here is from genome assembly GCA_049697035.1 of Candidatus Angelobacter sp. Classification (GTDB taxonomy): domain Bacteria; phylum Acidobacteriota; class Terriglobia; order Terriglobales; family Acidobacteriaceae; genus Angelobacter. The sequence goes on from JBAVUZ010000106.1 coordinate 3,216, forward strand.
TCGGATTGGCAATCCCGCTTCCTGGCGAAAAGCAGTGAACGTGCTGAAAAGCAGCGGCGGCGCGTGCGAGGAAGTCAGCGAGAAAGAGATTGCGCAGGCCAAGGCGGAGCTGGGGGCGGAAGGAATCGGCTGCGAACCGGCATCGGCAGCGACTCTGGCGGGGCTTAAAAAACTCCTGGCCGCAGGATTTGTAAAGTCCGCAGATAAGGTCGTCCTGGTGCTTACCGGGCACATGTTAAAGGACGTTGATTACATGAAGCAGCTGCCGGGACAAAGTCTGCTTGGTCCCATGGAAGCAGACGGTGACGCGGTGATCCGGACCCTGGAGCAAATTTATGCGCGGCATTGAAGACGCAATAGAAAAACAGAGAGCATCCCGACGCAACGCGGAGCAGGTTCGGGTCGGCATCATTGGCTATGGCACCGTCGGTCGCGCCACGGCTGAAATTCTTTCCAGCCATGCAGAAGAGATAAGCGTGAAAACCGGCGGCGTTTCTATTGTCGTTACTCGAATCTGCCGCAAGAAGCCGCGCGCCACGGAACTGGGCGTAAATGGAATCACCGTGGTTTCTGACTGGCGGCAGGTGGCCACTGCCGACGATGTTGACATCGTCGTTGAAGCAATTGGGGGAACGTCGGTTGCGCGTGACGTGGTCCGCACCAGCCTGGAAAACGGTAAGGCCGTAGTGACCGCCAACAAAGCTCTCATCGCATTGCATGGCGACGAGCTGTTTGCTCTGGCGCAGGAGAAAAATCTTCCCATAGGAATCGAGGCCACCGTCGCGGGCGGGGTACCGGTGATTCGCGCGATCTCTGAGGCGTTGGCGGCAGACCGCATTCAGGCGGTTTACGGAATTGTGAATGGCACGTGCAATTACATTCTTACGCAAATGGAAGAACACGGCATTGAGTTTGCGCACGCCCTAGAACAGGCGCAGGCCGCCGGCTATGCTGAAGCCGATTCCAGCCTGGATATCGACGGACTGGACGCCCGCGACAAGATCGCCATCCTGGCGCGGATCGCTTTTGGCCACTCTTTACGTGCGTCGGAAATTCCAGTTACAGGTATTCGCAACATCACGTCCACTGATTTCCATTACGCGCATCGCTTGAACTCGACGATCCGCCTGGTGGCATCAGCAGAGCAGGCGGACGGAGGCGTACACATTGCGGTGCAGCCATGGCTGGAGCCGCGCGACTCAATGCTGGCCAAGGCCGCTGGCGCAAACAACGCCATTTTTATTGCCGGGGAAAGCGTGGGCACGCAGATGCTTTACGGACGCGGCGCGGGCGGCAGCGCTACCGGCACCGCTGTGCTTTCCGATGTCCTACAGATTGCCCACCAAATTGCCCGCGGCCAGACCGAGAGCAGCTTGTTGGGAGGGTTCCATTGCGCCGCGCCATTGCATCCGCTGCCGCGGCCGAATCCGGTGAGCTGGTTCCTGCGCCTTACCGTGAATGATCAGCCGGGAATCCTTGCGCGAACCGCGGAAGCGATTGCGCGCGAAGGAATCAATATTGACTCTGTGATCCAGGAGCCCAACATGGCGAAAGACCGGCTCTCATTTGTGATTACGCTGGAGCCAACGCTGGAAACCACCGTGCAGCGGGCCGTGGAAGCGATCAATCTATTTGAGTTTATGAAAGCGCCGGTGCTCCTGCTGCCGATGATTTCTTCAGCTGAAGAGCACGTGTAAGAGATTGGGTAATTGGGTAAATGGCAGCCGGCGTCCAGATCTAAATTGGGCGGCATTTGTTGGGTTGGACAAAGATCCTTTTGAATCGCCCCTGCTCGTTGTCACGGAGCATAAAATCCCTTTTTGGCAGAAACGTGTAACGCCGGCAGACCCTTGGGCGGCAGCAATTTGACTTGAATCTTGTGCCATCTACCGTCATGCGGCTTTATTGTTGGCTTGTAAGCGAGAATGTATTCATTACGCAAGGCCATGCTTATCTTTGTGGCCACATCAGGGAGATCGTTCAAATTGGATACGGTAAAACTCTTTCCGCCGGTGACCCGCGTGATCTCTGAGAGCAACTCAGGCCCCATTTGTTCTTCCGGCGTGCTTACAACCGAATCAAACAAGCCCATGGCAAAAATCTGCACGTCGGCTTCCTGCACCATGGATTTAACTTCATTTTCCGTGTAGCGGCTGTGATTGTCACCCCCGTCTGAAATAATCAACACGGCCTTGCGTTTGTTGTGGGCGTCTTCCATGGTGGACAAGGCCAGGTAAACGGCATCCAGCAACGCCGTGCGGCCCTTTGGCTGAGTGAGCACGAGCCTGTCTTCAACGTTCTGAATTTTCCGGCTGAAGCCGGCGGTAAGTTGTGGCCGGTCAGAGAATGTAATCAGAAAAAACTCGTCTTGCGGGTTGGCGGTCTTCAAGAATTCTGAGACCGCCTGGCGGGCCTGGCGGACCTTGTCATTCATGCTGCCGCTGACGTCAAATATGATTCCGACCGAAACCGGCGTATCGTCACTCCAGAGGGCCTGGACACTCTCCTTCACCTTGTCCTGATAGATTGCGAAATTGTCCTTTTCCAGGCCTGTAACCAGACGATCCATTGGATCAGTTACGGTGGCCGGCACCAGGATCAGGTCAGACTCTGCCCGAAAAGGTTTAACGTGATTGACTGCCGTTCCGTATGCAGGGTTGCTGCTCGATTGCACAGGGGGCGGAGTGATGTGTACGTTTACGTCCTGGCAAAAAGCTGCCGGAACCAGCACGGCACCGCCGGCGAGAATGAGCAAGAATACTGAGTTGACCGCGCTTTTCATACGGTTCCACCTTCCCTGTCACCGTACCCCCAAAAAGCACTTTGCCCACTAGCTACAGATGAGTGCTTTTGTTCCGGGGATTGCTGATTGGAATAGCTGAATCGGGTGCTCCGGCTGGTTGGCGAAGAACACGAGTCAGTTTCCGCAAGAGGACGGGGGCACGCGGCATGGCAAGATGAGAGCCTTTCCTTTCCTTCTTTATGAGCAATAACAAACCCGCCTTTTTTTCAGGCGGGTTTCGTTCGATTGGGAATTTTTACTCGTTGGGTGGTTGTGAGAATCGCTCGCGGTCGCGTTCTTCAATGCGGCGCATGGCCCCGAGCAGATGGTAATTCGCGCCTGCCCGAAGTTGCTCCGACTGTCGGTTAAGGTTCTGCATCACCAGCGGATCGAAAATGCCGACCGCTTCCAATGCCGCCATATTGTGATGAACGCGAGCGAACGCTGCGTTAAGACGGTTAAGAAGATCGTAGACGAGGGGTTTGTGCGCGCTGCCAGAGTCTTTTGGTGCGCTGGTAAAATCTGTGTCAGCCATGGGTCGCCTTTCGTTAGAAGGTGATTTGTGGTCAGGGACCGTCCGTGCGCTAACACGGGCGCGTCCCGTCTTTTTTTGTGTAAATGATTTTGGCGAACGATGCAATGCAAAAGAAGCGAAGTTTGAAGAAACGAACTTTGTAAAGCAGGTGGTTAAAATTGTGAGGTGGGGAGTTTAATTCTTTCGGTTGTATACCCGGCGAGCGCCTGACCGCGCTCCGCCGACTGGTTTGGGGAGGAACTTGGCTGTTCAACTCTACTAAAGTGCATTATGCTAGTAAGCTCTTGCGAACCCAGAGGACAGGCGGCAATATATTCCCTCGCATATACAGGCGGAAACGGCCTTCACTTTTTTCTTTCGATTCTAATCTCCAGATCTCCTCGCCATCCAAACCATATGCAAGACTCTCTTTCTCGTATACGCCCATAATATCTTCGATCTCAATTCGTTCCTTGATGAGGACGTTGAGGTGCTCAAACTCACCAGACAGTGGATCAGAGATGAACAACTGGAGTTGACTTCTTTCTTCTATTGAGGCTCGCAGGTACTGAGAATACAGACACAAGATTGCCAAACCCACTTCATGGCTCATCTCAAAATCCGGGCGCTCGATGAGCAAGCGGTTAATAAATGTTCGCACGAACTGAAAGGACAATTTGATTCGCGAAAAATGCCTAGTAACCAAGGCGTAGAAGTATTCCGAGGGTCGGGAAGACAGTGCCGTCGCGATCGCAAGTTCATTGGGCATAACCTGCAGTTCAATCATGTTCGTTGGTATGGCGGGTAGCCCGACAATGAACACTGCAGTCAGATATTCTTGGAGTGATTTATGCGAAAACTCGAACAGTTCCGCCCCCGCTTGCACAATGAGACCCGTGTGCGTTTCCAATTCGTTTACAACTGTCTGTGCCTCTGAGAGGCGGAGGCCATAGTTTGCGTAAATCTCTCGATAACACGCCTTCAAGTCCTCAGCACTAAATGTCGAGGTTCTATTCGAAACCGTGAGACTGTGTGCAAGGTCCGAGAGGAAGTCCGCTTTTCGATCCACCTCGAAATCAGAGTATGCCGAAACCCGTTGGACCGAGCGCTGCTGATCCCAGTCCTCAAGCAACAAACTTACAATTTTCCTGTAGACCGACTTGGGTTTTTCTGGAATTCTACGGACCCGCTCGAATATCGCGCACAAGTGTGCCAATGTCAGGGGCTTTATTGCCGTATCTGCAAAGGGGGAACGGTCGACTTGGGCTAGAAAAGTTGCCGCATCCGCGGTGCCAAGCCACCCAGTGGCAAACCGCTTGATTTGATCTTTGGAGAGCGGCGCTATCTCGTACGCAGTCATTTTCTCGATGTGATACGTGAACTCGCCCGTCCGCGCCGTCAGGATCATTCGCGCATTTTCAAGTTGCATTGCAAGCCGTCGTATTCCTCTGATGATGCTGTCGCGACGAAGTTTGTGTGAGACCTCATCCAGGCCGTCTAAAAGAATGAGAGGCTGAAGTTTTTCTAGCACCGTGACGACGGCGCGTTCTACAACTGACTTTCGAGTCGTCAGAGAGTCCTTAGTTTCCAGATCAGGAGGGAAACTCAGCGGAATATTGAGAATAGATTGAATACGCTCCGTGACTAAGTCGTCAAGGTCACCGGTAAGCGTACTTGAGTTATTTAGGTCTCGTAGACGAATCAACAAAGGGAAGTTTTGATTTGGACAGATATTGGTGTCAGACATCACCTGTTGACACAGATGCTTTATCGATGTCGTCTTTCCCGCACCCGGCTGGCCCAAGATTACCAAGTGCGCGGCGCTCTCC
>JBAVUZ010000107.1:0-8475 GCA_049697035.1 Candidatus Angelobacter sp.
TCTTTTCACTCATTCGCTTCGCTCACCCCGGACTGAAGTCCGGGGCTGAGGGCCGTTCTTCCACCGGGACAGCAACTTTTTGCTTGACAAAGAGGCGAACAAATGGTAAATTTAGAAATTCGCTCCAGAGCGAAAATGTGGTGTGTTGAACGATCTTTGACATAAGAAGCTGCTAGCAAAAGAGGCTCTTGGTAATTGGCTTTTGGTATTTGGCAAGAACAACCCCAAGGCACGACTTTCGCACGTTGCGACCCTCTGCCGACTGGGTTTGGGTTTGGGATTGGGATTGGGTTTGGGTGGCCCTTGGGCCACCCAAGGGCCACGCAAGGGCCACCCAAGCGTGGCGCAAGGGAGGCCCAAGCGTCGATTGGCGTAAGTGCCTTTGTTTGCAACAAAAGATAAAAAAGGCCGGGTGGGGTGTAGAAATCGCCGAGATCGCCGACATCGCACGTCATCGCCGTGATCGGAAAGACAAGAGCGCACCGCGGAGACGCGGAGGAGAAAATGGTCGAGTCGAGGGCTAGAAAAATTGAAAGCCCCTGCGTTCGTTTCCGATCGCAGGGGCCACAAGTGACGTCGAACCTGTAAGCCGAATTCTGTACGGCATTGCTGCCGCTGACGGTCATTCCTCTAGGCCGGTCATTACTGAACGGCTCAAGCGACCTACCCGGAAGTTTGGCGTTTCGAGCCGAGACGCGTTGAAAACGGCTTGCGCCATCCTCAACTCCTTCCCTATTTGGTCTTGCTCCGTGTGGGGTTTGCCATGCGTCGCGCATTACTGCTCGACCGGTGCGCTCTTACCGCACCTTTTCACCCTTACCGCAACCGTCGAACATCTCAGGCTTGGCGGGCTTGCGCCTGCATGGCCTTTGCGTCCGGCTAAAAAGCGAATCGGCATTCACCGGTCACTTTAATCTAAGGGTTCCGCAACGGCTTGCGCCTGCTTCACCCTCGCGTCCGGTTCGAGCAGAACGGCTCTCACCGTCCGCTCACCCGGCCGGCGGCGGTATATTCTCTGTGGCACTTTCCGTAAAGTGGCTTTGAAACCACCTTCCCGGACGTTATCCGGCACACTGCTCTGCGGAGTTCGGACTTTCCTCCCTCCTGGCCGTGCAGCCCGGGAAAACCCGGCGTTCACAACCAGGACGGCGACCATCCGGTTCGACATCAGCTATCCATATTATAAGATGAATTCGGGCAGCAAAGGATTTTGGTCCCCCACCGGCAGCGCCCTGATCGGAAAAGCAAGAACCTACCACGGAGGCGCGGAGACACGGAGAAGAGATAGGCTCTGCCTGAATTGAAGCTCGCTCAAGGAGACGAGAAAATTAATGAGTCGTCATATATGGAAGCTTGCGCTGATGTGTGTGGTCATTTCCACGGCGGTATTTGGGTTCTTTAAGAAGCACGATCCCACCCCGGCCGAGCAAAAGGCCCTGACCAAATACACGACCGTCATGAACAAGGTGCTTGACCAGTTCCGCAGCCCTGACTGGGAGGAAAAAATAGATTCGACCATTGACCATCCCACGGTGAGCACCTTTGGCGACCGTCCCATGGATATTGACCAGCTGCTGCAGCGCACCTATGAGCTGCGCAAAAATTCAACCCGCTATAAGACGCTGGTTGAGCCTCGGCTTAAAAAGAATGCTGCGGAAAAAGACGTATCGAAGAAGCAGCTTGAGGCGGCGAAGATTGAAGACTTGCAGCATCTCCAGGTGCAGGTCCACTTCAACATGCTGGTTGTCCCCATGATTACAGGCCCGGACCCAAAAGTTGACCCCAAAGTTCCCGGTGCAACTTTTGTGCATAAGGACCGCAACAATCCTTTCAGCCACGGCGTGGCTTATGTTTTATTTTTCAGCGGCAGCAAAAATGGCCGATGGGAAGAGGTTAATGACGTGTATCGAAACTTTTTCGTTCATAAGCCAGACACGCCGTTCATTGAGAACATTGAAGTCCGGATCTTTGGCCCTGAAGACCGCATCAAGGAACTGCTGCGCAAGATCGACTGGCGACAGGTGAATACCGCCCTGACGATGTAACGCATCGAACGTAACTGATCGAGCGTTAAGTCATTGAGCGTTAAGTCATCGAACCAGGGCTGCTGCGAAATTTTTTGGCACGGAATTGCCAGCTATCCGCATCTAACATCGAACTGTAAAGTATTATTAAGGTGCTGAGTAACCAATTTAGAATGAACGTAGATCGCGGACGGCAATGTTGAACCTTGTTCCAGGATTAGTAACGGCTGGGCTGGCAGTGTGCGGCATGGGCTTTTACCTGCTCTGCCTGTGGAGCGCCCGGACCTTTCAACGCGCGCGCAGCCAGCAAGGGCCTGGCATTACTCCGCCGGTAAGTATTCTTAAGCCGTTGCGCGGCGTTGATCCGCAGATGTATGAAAGCTTCCGCAGTCACTGCACGCAGGACTATCCAGAGTACGAAATCATCTTCGGAGTCAGTGAGCCGGACGATCCCGCCGTGGAAGCCGTAGAGCGGCTGATCCGCGAATTTCCCGGCTGCAAGATTCGGCTGCTGGTCTGTCCTGAAGTGCTGGGCAACAACCGCAAGACCAGCAACCTGGTGCAGATGCTTGGCTCCGCGCAGTATGACCATATTCTGATTAACGACAGCGACATCTTCGTCACGCCTGACTATCTGCGCCGCGTGATGGCTCCGTTTGCCCGAACGCAAGTCGGCATGGTGACTTGCCCGTATCGCGGCATCGCCGCCGATACGCTGGGCTCAAAGCTTGAATCCATCGGCATCAGCACGGACTTTATCGCCGGCGTTTTGGTGGCGCGCCAGATTGAAGGCGGCATTCACTTTGCTCTTGGCTCCACGCTGGCCATGTCGCGCACCGCGCTTGATACCATCGGCGGCCTGCGCCCCCTGGTCGATTACCTTGCCGACGATTTTGAACTTGGCTTTCGCATCGCCAAAGCCGGTTATGAAGTTGTGCTGGCGGATGTTGTGGTTGAAACTCATCTGCCGGCTTATAGCTTCCGCGGATTTTTTGAGCACCAGATGCGCTGGGCCCGCAGCACCCGCGATTCCCGCCGCCTCGGCTACGTTGGCCTGCTGCTAACCTTCGGCCTGCCCTGGGCAATTTTTGCCGTCCTGCTTGCGCCGCTCAGTTGGTGGTCCTGGACCACGCTGGCCGCAGCCGCGGCTTTGCGCACCGCAGTCGCGATCAAAGTAGGCATCGGCGTGGTGCATGATCGCGCTCTCTGGCGGCATCTGTGGCTGGTGCCGATGAGAGATCTAGTGGCATTCGCGGTGTGGTTCGCCAGCTTTGCGGATCACACTGTCCACTGGCGTGGTGAAGTTTTCATTCTTGAAAACGGCAAAATTCGTCCGGCGCATCCGCGCAAGCCAGGACCTGTTAGCGCGGCCAAGCCTGACCAGGACAAGGTTTCGGTCCATTCGTAAGCACCAGCTTGCCGCCCCACTTGGCCAGCACGCAAGCTTTCTCGCGGACTACATATTCGGGCAGATGCTCTTTTTGCGGACACTCCTCCGCCGGCTTGCGATCAGGACTGGCCTTGTAATCGGTGAGCAGAAAAACAAGTTTGTCGCTGCGCCAAAGCTTTTCAAAAGAAGCATCGTCGTCAAAGATCGGGGGCGCGTCCGGGAACCTTGATCCGTACCAGATGTTGTTGCAGCGCCCGTTCAGGATTCGGATCTGATGCCGCGTGTAGTAATTCACGCTGGAAGCAGCTTCGTAATCGCCATTGTCCTCAATGACTGCGCCGGACTTCCAATTCTGCTCGATCGCTTGCGCCAACACCTTCGACGACAGTACCGGAGAAAAAATTACCAGCCCTTGGTGCGCCGCATACAGCAGGACCGTTGTCATCAACGTCAGCGTCAGGTTCGCGGCAAAAGCGCGATTGCGCCGCCTTAAAAGCAGGCTTGCGATTGTTCCCAGCGCAAAGGCCAATCCCGCGGCCAGCAGCGGTACCTTGAATGCGCCCATGGCTTGCGGCGTGAGATCAAGAATATGTCCAAAGGAAAGCGCATAGTCCTGCGGGTTTTTTTTGAGCAACTCAGCGATATCATAGTTTTGCGGCGGCACTTTCGCTTGCCACGCCAGCGCCACACAGACCACACACACCGCCACGCCCACCACTACCAGCACGATCGATGAAATTCTTCCGTTGCGCCGCTCAGGACTGCCATGCACTGAAGCCGACTCACGCGCCAGCCATCCGCCCAGCAACAGCGCCACGCCGGGCAAGCCGGGAAGCACATAGTATTCCTGCCTGCTGGAGAAGCTGAAGAAAACTAAAATCACTAGCGGCCATAATGCAAAAACCAAAGTTGCGCGTTGCTGCGCATTCATTCCGGCGCGGACCGTCGCCAATTTAGCCGGGACCTGCCGTATGGCCTGAACAATAAACGCTGTCCACGGCATTAGCCAGACCAACATCAGTCCCCAGAACAGCCAGAGCGGGACTGTGTCGTAATCGGCAGGAAAACGCTTTTTCAGGAAGCGCAGGAAATGTTCATTGATAAAATAAAACCAGAAAAATCCGCGCGCCTCACCCTGCGCCGGATTGCGAATGCCCGCCAGCACATGCCACGGCGCCGCAATCACCAGAAAAACCAGAAAGCTTGAAAACAGCCGCAACCGCAGCAAGTGGCGGAGATTTTTCGTCAGCAGCAGATAAATCAAGATCGTCCCAATGGGAAATACCAGGCCAATCAATCCCTTGGTCAGGACGTTCAGCGCCATCGTCGCCGCCAGTCCCCAGCAAACCCAAACAGACGGCTGCTCGCCGCGTCTGCTTTGTTCTAACGACGTCAGGAAAAAATCAAATCCCATGGCCAGCCACAGCGCTACCAGCATTTCCGGGATCATGAACCGCGTATAGATGAACGGGCCGAATCCTGTAGCCAGCGCCAGCGCAGCGTAGAGGCCGCCTTCGTCGCCATAAAATCTGCGTCCCATCCGATAAACGACCAGCAACAGCGCCAGCATGCCCAGCGCAATCGGCAGCCGCGCAGACCAGTCATGCACGCCAAACAACTTGAAACTGGCCGCCACGCACCAATACATGAGCGGCGCTTTCTCCAGGTAGCGGAAGCCGTCATTGATTTTCAGCGTGACCCAGTCATTGTGTTCCACCATCTCGCGCGCAGCTTCGGCGTGTACCGTGTCGGCATCGTCCATCAACGGAGGCTGAAAAAGGCTGCCGAAGTAAATTACGGCCCAGACTAGAACGATGATAGGAATGAAGACTTTGTGTCTTGAAGACCCCGAGGAAGCCTGAACCTCAGGCGAGAACGATAAAGTCTTGGTCGGCATTAATTCGCTCATTATATTCGTGGGCGGGCCGCACTATAATGACGCATCGTGAACGTGAGTCATACATGTTTGCCAGCTTTGTTGCTTTTGATCTTCGGATACTCCCAGCCGCCGGCGAGGGCCAATTTCCCCGATCACCACAAATGACGTCTGTAACGATCGGCGCCCAGCAAGCACTACCGTACCGACGGGAGCTCTTTTTCACAACAAATGCTCTCGCAAAAATTGCTGGATGAACGGAGGGGTATTGCAATGAGCAACCGCTTCACTCGTCGACGTTTCATGGTTACAGCGGGCGCAACCGCCACCACTGTACTGGGCTCTTCACTCTTCAACCTGGAATCGGTTTGGGCCGCGCCCGTCATGCGCCGTAATCTTGGCGGCATGGCGGCTACCGATCCCGTTATTCTCTCCTATCGCAAAGCCATCAAGGCCATGAAGGCCCTGCCCACCGCTAACCCGTTGAGCTGGGATTATCAGGCGGCCATTCACTGGACCACACTTTCCGGTTCGCACATTGCCTGGGACACCTGCGAGCACGGGACTCATTTGTTCTGGTGCTGGCATCGCATGTACCTCTATTGGTTTGAGAGGATCATCCGCAAAATGTCCGGCGATCCCGGCTGGGCGCTCCCTTTCTGGGACTATCATTCGCCTTCGCAGCGCACCTTGCCGCCGCCATTTCGCGTAAGCGGCAGTGAACTCTTTACCGCCAATCGCGGCCCGGGCTGGAATGCCGGGACGGCATCTTTCCCCGCCAGTCACGTTGATCCTTCCGCTGGCCTGGCCTCGCTCGATTACTTCACCGCACAGAGCGATATTGAGAGCAATCCCCATAACAACGTGCATGTTGACGTGGGTGGCTGGATGGGTTCCGTGCCCACAGCAGCACAGGACCCGGTGTTCTTTGTGCATCACTCGAACATTGACCGCTACTGGAACCTCTGGCTGGCGCAGGGCGGCGGACGCCACGATCCTCTGAGTGACGCCTCATGGAAGGGCCACACCGCCACCTTCTTCAATGAAAGCGGGGCAGAGGTGCACATGACCTGCTGCGATGTCCTGCGCTGCGCTGAGCAATTGAACTACACTTATGAAGGGGAACCGCCGCAGGTAAAGGAGTATTGCTTGAAGATTTTTCCATTTCCATGGTGGATCCTGATCGCCCAGGTCCTCATTCCCTGGCCCGGGCCGCCGGTTGAGTTGGGCGAGCGTGAAATCACAGTCCCTATTGAGATCGCGAAGATCCGCGAGCGTATCCCGGCCCTGCTGCAAAGCAAAACGGAAACACTGGTGATCGAACTTGATAACGTCGTGGCCGACCGCGAACCCGGTGTCGTCTGGGAGGTCTATCTGGGCGCTCCGGCCAACACCGCGTTGAACGAGGAAAGCCCTCACTTCCTGGGAACGGTTTCACTCTTCAGCAAGGGAGTGCGCTCGCACACCCATGGCGAATTCCAGCCGGAGCACTTCACCTTCCCTGCGTCCAAGGCGCTCGCCGTAGCCATGCGCAGCAATCAAGAAAAGTTGCCGCTCGTCTTTGTTCCTACTGGCCCGCTCATTGACGGCAAGCCCTCGCAACCCAAGGTCCAGGCGCCGGTGCGGATCGGCGCCATCAACGTTGCCATTGCGCGCAACGAAGAACGCAAGGAGCCTCCGATTGTGCCCGAGCGTCCGGGAGCGGAGCCCAAGCGGCCGAAGTAAGAAGAAAATGAAGATAAGAAGATAAGAAGATAAGAACGTGGGCCGCGAATTTCGCGAAAAAACACGAATCGATCTGATTTGCAACTGATTCGCGTTCTTCGCGTTAATTCGCGGCTAATTTTTTTCTGGAGAAAGTGCGGCAGAATCCGTGCGGCTTCAGCATGTCATAATCTGGAGGCATGCCATTGAAGACCCCTGAATTGCGGATTAAAGATTGGAACGCTCCGGAATCCCGATCCCAGGCCGAAGCCCTCGCCGCCGAACTGCGCAGCGCGATCACCGGCGAAGTCTGCTTTGACGACGGTACACGTGCCCTTTACGCCGTGGATGGCTCGAACTATCGTCAGGTGCCCATCGGCATCGTCATTCCCAGGACCATTGAAGAAGTGATTCAGACCGTTGCGCTGGCCCGAAAGCACAACGCGCCGTTGCTGCCGCGCGGCGGTGGCACCAGCCTTTCCGGACAGTCCTGTAACGTCGCCCTGATCGTTGATTTTTCCAAGTACCTGAACCAGATCATTGAAATCAATCCCACTGAAAAATACGCGTGGGTTCAGCCCGGCTGCGTGCTGGATAAGCTTCGCAACCGCGCCAACGAGTTCAATCTCACCTTTGGCCCTGATCCTTCCACGCATGAATACTGCAACCTGGGCGGGATGATCGGCAACAATTCCTGCGGCGTCCACTCCGTCATGGCCGGCCGCACCGTCGATAACGTTCTGGAACTCGACATCCTTACCTATGATGGCGAGCGCATGCGCGTAGGTGCCACTTCCGACGCGGAGTTTGAAGAAATCGTACGCACCGGCGGCCGTCGCGGCGAAATTTATTCACGTCTTCGGGCACTGCGTGATCAATACGCCGATCTTATTCGCGGCCGCTATCCCAACATCCCTCGCCGCGTCTCTGGCTATAGCCTTGACGAGCTTCTTCCGCAGCGCGGCTTCAACGTGGCCAAATCTCTGGTTGGATCCGAAGGTACGTGCGTGATCACATTGGCAGCCAAAGTCCGTCTCGTGGACTGGCCAAAGAAGCGTACGACCGTGGTACTTGGCTATAAAGATGTTTACGCCGCGGCGGATAGCGTTTCTGAAGTCTGCAAGACTGGACCAATCGGCCTTGAGGGCATGGACGACGTTCTCATCGGAAACATGAAGAAGAAAGGCCTTCATCCAAAAAGCATTGCCATGCTGCCAGAAGGCAAAGGCTGGTTGCTGTGCGAGTTCGGCGGCGAGACCAAGGAAGAATCAAACGCCAAGGCGCAAGCGCTGATGGATCGGTTGAGCCGCCAACCCGATCCGCCCAACATGAAGCTCTTCATCGACGAGCAGGAAACGCTTCTTGTATGGAAGGCCCGCGAGTCCGGACTGGGCGCAACCTCGCAAGTGCCGGGCGAACCTGAAGCGTGGGAAGGCTGGGAAGACGCGGCCGTCTCGCCGGAGAGACTCGGAGAATATCTG
>JBAVUZ010000108.1:0-2334 GCA_049697035.1 Candidatus Angelobacter sp.
GGGATGGCCCAGGCGCCGCCGTGGACCACGATTGCAGGGAGTTGTCGCAATAGAAACCGCCTCAGTTCAAGATGGTCATTTTAGCAGAGGGCTCCTGGCTTGTGGCTCTTGGCTTTTGGCCAGAAGGTCTGAGGCGTCGGTTGGGACTGCATGAATAACTTCCGCGCGAAAGATTTTCGGGAACTTTCGTTCTACTTGAGACATTAAGGATATAGAGACAAGGGGATGGGACAGACGCTTAAGCGGTGCAGCAAAGAAAGGATCAACCGCAGGTGGCAACGATCTGGGTGATGACAAACCAATGACCAGCGATGAAGCCCTGATGCTTGAGTTCCAGCGCGGATCGCGCGAGGCGTTTGAAGAGCTGTTCGCGCGCTATCGCGAGCCCTTGTATGGCTTCTTCCGTCGCAGGCTCGCCAGCAGGGACCGCGCGGAAGACCTTGTCCAGGAAACATTTCTGGCAATCATCCGTGCGGCTGTGCGTTACGAACCGCGAGCATTGGTCAAGACATATCTCTATGGAATCGCGCTGAAACTGCTGGCTGCCGAGCGACGAAAACTCTCCGGCAACGAGCCGCAGCTCGATGAAGACCATGAGCCAGCGGAAGTTGGCCCATCTGAAGCAGCGCTGTGGGTAAGGCAGGCGCTGGAGAAACTAGACGCAGGCGAGCGTGAGATTTTGATGCTGCGGGAATATGAGCAGCTTAACTATGCAGAGATCGCCGAGCTGCTGCGGCTGCCGGTGAACACGGTGCGATCGCGGTTATTCCGCTCGCGCATGGCATTGAAAAGTTTTCTGGAACCAGGGCGAAAGATGCAAAGCAGAACAGGCGACGCTGTTGAGGGCGAGGCGAAATCATGAGCAAGAACAATCATCCTATTGAACAAGAAGAACTCATGGCCTACCTGGACGGCGAACTGGCGACCAACCGCGCGGTCGCGGCTGCGGCGCATCTGGAGCGTTGCGCGGAATGTCAGGAGCTTGCGGGCGATCTGAGGAAGCTTTCGCAGGAAATGATGGTGTGGGAAGTGGAGGGGTTAGAGACAGAAGAGGGAATGCCGTCCGGAATCGTGGAAGCCATCGAGAAGAAAAAAACTGCGCCGAAGCAGTCTGGAAAGCAGCGAGATTGGCGGCTGTTGTTTAAACAGCATAGGCTGGCGTGGGGCAGCGCCTTCGCGGTCTTTGCTTTGTTTGTGCTGGGAGTATTCATCATCCCCAGGCAAGCAAGCTTTCAACGTATGTCAGACTCGCGACGAGTAGTAGCCCAACACAACGAGAAGATTGATGCTTACCTGACGCCAGCTCCGCCTCCTCCTGCAAACGCGCCCGGATATCAGGATGCCACACGATTCAGCAATGGCGTTGGCAGCGAGGGCAAGCTAATGAAAGAGTCCGAGTCAGGTGACGGTGAGGCAGAGGACCGTGAGCGTGCAATGCCTAACGTACCAATGATTGCCCGCACTGCCGGTCTAACCCTGACAACGAAAGAGTTCGACAAGACGCGCGCCAGCCTGGAAGAAATCCTGAAACGCCACAATGGCTATATGGGCGAGTTGAAGGTGAACGCGCCGACCGATGCAGGACGATCTCTAACGGCCACGCTGCGCATTCCCGCAGCACAGCTTGATTCTGCACTGGCGGAGCTGAAGAAGCTGGGCCGCGTGGAAGATGAGTCGCAAGGCGGTGAAGAAGTTACGCAGCAGTATGTTGATTTGCAGGCGCGGCTGGCCAATGGAATCCACACGGAGCAGCGGCTGACGGAGATCCTACGGACGCGCACCGGCAAGCTCCAGGACGTGCTGAAAGTCGAGCTTGAGATTGACCGCGTGCGCGGCGAGATTGAGCAGATGCAGGCGGAGAAGAAAGAACTCAGCAAGCGCGTTGCTTTCGCCACGTTGAATACTACGATCAGAGAAGAATACCAGGCCAAGCTGCAGGCCACGCCGCCATCCACAGGGAGCCGCTTCCGCAATGCCGCCGTGGACGGATACAACACGGTGATAGAAGGCCTGATCGATGTTCTGTTGTTCCTGCTTTCGGCGGGGCCGAGCCTGTTGCTGTGGGCGGCGATCCTGTTCTTCCCGGCGCGCTGGGCCTGGAAGAAGTTTCAGGCAGCACGCAGGCGCGGAGACGCCGAAGAAGAGTCGGTTTGACGCCCTTGCTTTCTGGTGTCGCACCCTACGGCGCTTGAACGTCTTTCTACCCCACCCACGCATTATAAGAGGGCGCCCCTTTCCAAGTAGTCTTGGTGTGCTTAAGCGCCAACGACGAAAGGAAGGAACACCCTCATGAGCAAGCTTAAATATATTGGGCTGGATGTGCACCAAGCGAGC